>JAYSXU010000503.1:0-3976 GCA_043716965.1 Fimbriiglobus sp. | reverse complement strand
AAAGTTACTTGTGTATGGACACCGCGTCCGACCCGCTGTACATCGAAGGGGCGACGGGGGCGCGGAGTTCGTTGACGGTGCCGCTGAAGTATCACGATGAAGTGGTCGGCACGCTGAATGTCGAAAGTCCGCGCGTTAGCGGCTTCGGGGCGGAGGATTTGCAATTCACCGAACTGTTCAGCAAAGAAATCGCAACCGCACTTCACACGCTCGATCTGCTCAACGCCCAACAAAGCTGCACTGCCAACCAATCGCTCGATCTCATCAACCGCGAGATCGCCATTCCCGTCGATGATGTCCTGGCCAGCGCTGCGGTGTTGCTCCAAACAATCGGCACACAAGACGACGAAGCAGCGGCGCTGTTACAGCGTATTCTGCTGGGTGCCCGCAAGGTGAAGGACAGCATCCGTAAAGTGGGCCGTGACCTGAACGCCGATCAACTCTTGAACTCCGACCACCAGATGCCGTTGTTCGGCACGCGGGTGCTGGTCGTCGAAGCCGAGGAACGGATTCGCCGATCCGCGCACTTGTTGCTCGGCCAACTCGGGGCCGGTGTGGAGACCGTGGCCACTGCGACCGAAGGCATCGCACTCATGGCGTGCATTCCATTTGATGCCGTGTTGCTCGACAACAAGCCGTCCGACATGGGCGGCTACGACGCTTACCGCCGACTCAAAGCGGCGCGGCCGTCGGTGAAGATTTCGATGACCACCGGCTTCGGGTACGACTCCGCCCATGCGATTGTGAAAGCCCGAGCGGACGGGATGCAATACGTCCTGTTCAAACCCTTCCGGCAGGACCAAATCGTGAAAGCCGTGCTGGAGACAACTCCGGCGGTACTTCCCGTTACGAACGGGAAGCTGGCATGATGTTCGCCGTCTGGCTAGCGGTCGGGTGGGTGGGTCATGCGTGCCTGTGGACCTATTCGCTGAACAACGTGTACGGTCGCCCGATCCCGAAGTGGTTCCTCAAGCCCTATCGCCTCTGGTGCGGCCTCGTGATTGCCGGGTTCCCGCTGGAAATTTGGCTGGCCGACCAGTTTGCCTACCCGCTTTTGGCCATTGCCTACGTCGGCTTGTGCTGCGTGATTGGTGGGGTGGTGTTCCCGATCATCACCGTCGGTCGGCTGTTGCGATCAACGCCCGCGTCGGTCCTAAGCGAACAAACCGACACCGTTGATTACTGGAAGCAACTCGGTCCCGCCGCCATTGGCAACGGGAAGTGGTCGTGGCTCCCACGGTTGCCGGGTAGTGATGTCTTCCGCGTGGACTTCACCGAACTCACGTTGAAGGTGCCGCACTTGCCGCCCGCGTGGGAAGGCCTCACGGTCCTGGTCCTCTCCGACTTGCACTTCCACGGCACGCCGAGTCGTGTGTTTTTTGATGCAGTCATGGATACACTGCTTGCGGCGCCGGTGCCCGATCTGGTCCTACTCGCCGGGGATTACCTGGACACCGACACGCACCACGAATGGATCACGCCCATTTTGGGGCGACTGAATGCGACCGAAGGCAAGTTCGCCATCCTCGGCAATCACGACCAACACCACGACCCCGTCCGGGTGCGCAAAGAGTTGATCGACGCGGGTTACACCGTGCTGGGCAACGGCTGGCAATCGGCGACGATTCGTGGCGAGGCGTGCGTGATGATCGGGCAAGAAGGGCCGTGGTTCGTGCCACCACCGGACTTGAACCAAATGCCCAGTGAAGGCTTTCGGCTGTGCCTGTCGCACTCCCCGGACAACTTCTATTGGGGCCAACGGCACCGCATCGGGCTGATGTTATGCGGCCATGTTCACGGCGGGCAAATCCGCTTACCGCTCATCGGCTCCATCTTCGTGCCGAGCATTTACAGCCGCCGGTTTGACCAAGGCGTCTTCGACGAGAACGGCACCATCATGGCCGTGAACCGTGGCCTGAGCGGCAAAGAACCGTTGCGGTACAACTGCAAACCGCAAGTCCTCCGCATCACGCTGAAGCACTAATCCAATTTGCGAATGTCTCCCCATCTCAACAACGAAACAGCCGAACCCTTGCCCGTTCGCCCGGTCCCAAGCATGATGATGGCATCTCGATTTTCCCTCTCGTTTAGGAAGTTCTCCCATGCGATTGCGTGCGTTCGGCGGTGATTCGGTTCGCGTCTCCGAGGTGGGTTTGGGGTGTTGGCAGTTGGGCGGCGACCAGTGGGGGGACATTTCGGACGACGACGCCCTGAGCACGCTCCGGGCGACCGTCGATGCGGGGACGACGTTCCTGGACACGGCGGACGTTTACGGCGCGGGACGCAGCGAAGCACTCGTCGGGCGGTTTTTGAAAGAGAAGCCGCGAAACCTGTTCGTGGCGACGAAACTCGGGCGGTTCCCGACGCCGGGGCTGCCGGGGAACTGCACGCCGGAGAACATGCGACAGCACACGGAAAATTCGTTGAAGCGCCTCGGCGTCGAATCGCTCGACCTGACGCAACTGCACTGCGTGCCGCAACCGATTCTCGAACGAGGCGAGGTCTTCGAGGTGCTGCGGCAGTTGAAGCAGGAGGGCAAGATTCAGCGGTGGGGCGCGAGCGTCGAATCGACGGCGGAAGCGAAGTTGTGTCTGGCGCAACCGGGGTGTGCGTCGTTGCAAATCATCTTCAACATCTACCGCCAAACCCCGATCACCGCGATCTTCGACGAGGCGAAGCAAAAGGGCGTGGCGATCATCGTGCGGTTGCCACTCGCGTCCGGAATGCTTGCCGGGAAGTACACGCCGCAGACGACGTTTGCGGCCAACGACCACCGCAGCTTCAACCGCAACGGGGAGAAGTTCAACGTCGGCGAAACGTTCGCCAGCCTCGGCTTCGAGAACGGCCTGGCGATCACCGAGAAGCTCCGCCCCCTCGTGTCCGCCGGGTCCACGATGGCCCAGTTCGCGCTGAAGTGGTGCCTCGGGTTTGACGCTGTCACCACGATCATCCCCGGCGCCCGCAACGCCGCCCAAGCCCACGCCAACGCCGCCGTCAGCGACCTCCCCGACCTGAGTGCGGAACTGCACGCCAAACTCCGCGACTTCTACCGCGACGAAGTCGCCTCCTCCGTGCGCGGACCGGATTGATGGCGAAGAATTACAGGCTTGAGTGCGACGATGAGAGGGGTCATCGAATTGAGTACCGAAGGGGGTAGGAATGAGTTGGCTGTTGTTCCTCGATAAGAGTGGGCACGATCACAAGCAAATGCCATACGAGGTTCGTGGCGGCATCGCGTTACAGGATTCGCAGTTGTGGCCATTCACGCGGGCGGTACAGCAACTTGAACGAGAGTGTTTTGGATGCTCGTTACACGAATTCCAAAAGGAGTTGAAAGGCTCAACGTTGCTGGACAAAAAGCGGTTTCGGTTTGCCAACCAAGCCGGCCCAATGAGTCCTCCGGAACGGCGGAAACATGCTCAGTCGTTTCTAATGAAAGGGTTTCAAAAGCAGACGCCTACCAGCACTGAGTTTTGTGCCTACGGACAAGCGTGTCTGGAGATGGTACGCGGTCTGTTTCAATTGTTGCGAGACCACCGGGCGGTCTTGTTTGCGAGCGTGATCCCATGTGGCACTGGTGAAGTGAGCGGACCGACCGAAGAATTTCTTCGCAAAGACCAAGTCTTTCTTCTTGAACGCTACTTCTATTTCTTGGAGCGTGAAAAGCAAAACGGGCTGCTTGTCATGGACGGCACCGAGAAGAACTTGGACCGCAAGTTCGTTCGGCAACTTGAAGCCTACTTTACCAAGACCAATGTGGGGCGATACCGGACACAGTGGATCGTGCCGACTCCGTTCTTTGTGTCATCGGACATGGCTTACCCAATTCAAGCAGCGGACGTCTGCATCTACTGCATAAACTGGGCCTTCCGACTACCAAACCAGGGCATGAATGAACCGGTCCGGGAAGAGATCCAGAACGAGTTTGGCGATTGGCTTCATTCCCTACAGTTTCACGGTGATGGTTACCGTGACG
>JAYSXU010000502.1:0-12085 GCA_043716965.1 Fimbriiglobus sp. | reverse complement strand
GCTTCATTGACACGCCGATGACGCAGACGAACGACCACCCGATGCCGTTTCTCATGTCCGCCGACGCGGGTGCGGCACGGATTTTGAATGCATTGCCGCGAAGACCGGGCGTTTTGAACTTCCCCAAACGCATGAAGTTTCTGATGTGGCTAGCGAAGTGGGCACCGGACCGGGTGATTCGGAATTGGGTGCCGATCCAAGTAGCCGGTGAAAGCCCATGAACCCCCAAAGCCCATGAACGATCGTTCATGGGCTTTCTGTGCAAACCTACTTCACGGTGCTGCTGGTTAATTTCCCCAAGTTCTCGAACAGCCGCGCCAGGGAGTTCATCAGCTTCTTGAAGTCGCCTTCGTGCAGACTTTCGTTCGGGGCGTGGGCATTGCTAGCGGGGTCTTCGATGCCCAGTAGTAACGCGGGGGCGCCGCCGAAGAGGTCGGCCAGGGGGCCGACGAAGCCGATCGTACCGCCGCTCCCAATGCCAACGGGTTCTTTTTGGAAGCCGTCACGTAGCGCAGACATGGCACATTCAAACGCCGGACCGTTGGGGTCGGTCATCCACCACTTCACGCTGCCTTGCGGCTTCACCGTCACCTGCGCACCCCAAGGCGCGTCCTTCATGAAGAACTCTTGCAGGCACTTGGCGACCGTTTCGGGTTTCTGATCCGGCACGATGCGGACGCTGATAATCGCTTCGGCTTTCGGTAGTACTTGATTGGAGACGCTCTTAATCGAACTTGCCTCCTGAGCCACGACCGTGACGGCGGGGCGGCGCCAGGTTTGTTCGTACACGGACAACCCTTCTTCCACGGCATAGTGGGCGGACGGCACCACCCCGACGTCGTCGCGGAACTTGGCGTCGTCCCACGGCAGCTTGCGGAAGACGGCCCGCTCCTTTTCCGTGACGGGTCGCACGTCGGTGTACAACCCCGGAATGTCTACTGCGCTGTTCTTCCAGTACAGCCGCCCAAGGATCGCGTTCAACGCAATGGCTGCGTCCGGAAGGGCACCGCCCGCCATGCCGCTGTGAACCGGAATTGCCGCCGTGCGGACTTCGACGTGAACTTGCACGATGCCACGCAACGAGTACGTGATGCACGGCAACCCGACCTCGATGTTCTCCGTGTCGCACACCACGATCACGTCCGACTTGATCTTGTCCCGGTAGACGTCGAAGAACTTCATCAGGTTCTTGGAGCCGATTTCTTCTTCGCCTTCGACGACCATCTTGATGTTCACGGGAAGCTGATTCGATGTTTTGCGATAGGCGGCAATCGCGCCAAGGAACGCGGAGATCGCGGCTTTATCATCTGCCGAACCGCGTGCGAACAACCGGCCGTCGCGGCGGGTTAGCTTCCACGGGTCGGACTTCCATTGCTCGACGTAGTTCACGGGTTGAACGTCGTGGTGCGCGTACAAGAACACGGTCGGTTTACTCGGTCCGGCTTCGAGCCATTCGCCGTAGGCATACGGCAGCGAGTTGCCGACTCGCAGCACTTCGACGTTGTTCAACCCGGCGTCGCGCATCTGGTCGCAGGTGAGTTTTGCGGTGCGTTCGATCTCGGCAGTGTGTTCGCCGTCGGTCGAAATACTGGGAATCGCCACGAGATCCGCAAGCCCGCGAACGATCCCTTCGTGGTTCTTCTCCAGCCAACCAATCGCGTTTTTCATGGTGATGTCCCTTGTGTGGAGGTGGAAGTCCAATCACAATACCGCGAACCGACGAATCGGTAAACGGGTTGGTCGAGTCTAATGCCTAAACTTTTCATGGTTTCTTGAGAGACGCTGCAATGCCCGCACCACTTCCGCCGACCCCGTCCGAGCGAATCCAACGCACACCAGATGGGAATGAAAATAAGCGATCCTGGGGCCGATACTTGGGTTGGGCACTGTTTTTAGCTGTTGCTTTGTTTTTGGCTATTACTCTGCGGATGTGGACCCGAGATATTATGTGGGCTGCCGAGCGTGGCCAGGCGATGAAACACTGCCGACAGACGTTGGACGACCAAATTCTCGCATGGAATTCTGGCAATCTTGAAGGGTTCATGGCGGGATATTGGAATGACGAAGAGTTAACGTTTTGTTCGGGCGGCACCGTCACAAAAGGGTGGCAAGCGACGATCGACCGTTACCACAAACGCTACCAAGCGGACGGCAAGGAGATGGGCAAGCTCCAGTTTGACGACGTTCAATTTAAGGTGATGAGTGGCGAGGCGGTGGTGGTGAGTGGACGCTGGAAACTGGCCCTATCGGATAGCAACCCCGAAGGGCTTTTCACGTTGATTCTGCGACCGTTCAAGGATGGCTGGAAGATTGTCTACGATCACACCTCGATCGCAGAACCGCCGAAGAAATCGTGAACGATCGCTTTCTGCTTGCATTTGACACCGCTCTCGGGATGATTGCATCCACTCGATTCCTCTCCTCGGAGCGTTTGCCATGATGCCTCTCTCCCGTCGGGATTTTCTTGCGGTTGCAGGTGCGGCCACGTTGTTGTCGGCAACGGCTACCACCATGCGTGCCCAAGAAACGCCGAAGTTCAAACTGGGGCTTGTCACGTACAACGTGGCTCAAGGTTGGGATTTGCCGACCATTTTGAAGCACTGCCAAGCCGCCGAAGTTGCTGCTGTCGAATGCCGCACAACGCACAAGCATGGCGTCGAACCATCGTTGACGAAAGACCAGCGGATGACCGTCAAGAAGCAGTTCGCGGACAGCGGCGTTGTGTTTTGGGGCTGTGGGAGTGTGTGTGAATTCCACGCCGCCGACATGGCAGTAGTTAAAAAGAACATTGCTGATTGCAAGCAATTCCTCGGGTTGGTCAAAGACCTCGGGGGCAGGGGCGTGAAGGTGCGACCCAACGGCGTGGCCAAGGGGCACACCGTGGAACAAGCCTGCGACCAGATTGGAACCGCGCTCAAAGAATGTGGCAAGGCGGCAAGCGATCTGGGTCTCGAAATCTGTGTCGAAGTCCACGGTTCGGTCACGCAAGTGCCGAAGAACATGAAGCACATCATGGTGGCGTGCGACATGCCCAAGACCGTCGGCGTCACGTGGAACTCCAACCCGACGGACCTCATCAACGGCAATTTAGCGGAAGGATTCGACTTGCTGGCACCCCACATCAAGTCCTGCCACATCAACGACCTGACCAACGACAAAGCAGGCAAATACCCCTACCGCGAACTCTTCAAACGGCTCCGTAGCATCAACTACGATCGCTACACAATGTGCGAAGTGGGCAAGAGCGTCGATGCCGACAAGGGCACCGAGTTTTTGAAAGACTATAAGGCACAGTGGACTGCACTGATGTCATGAGACTGAAAGCCCATGAACGATCGTTCATGGGCTTTCAATCGTTCATGGGCGTTGTTTCACTTCGGGGTTCACAATCCATTGCAGCGGCCATTCGCCGCGCAACAACTGGACAATGGCTTCGGCGGGGACGCGGGCCATGTCGTTGCGGCTTTGCCAATCGACCCCGGCGGTGTGGGCGGTCACGACGACGTTATCGAGCTTAAAAAGCGGACTGTCGCCGGGCGGTTCGTGTTCAAACACGTCGAGTCCTGCCCCGACGATTTGCTTCGACACCAACGCGGTCAACAAGTCGGCTTCGTTCACCACTTCACCACGAGCGCAGTTGATGAGGCACGCCGTCGGTTGCATTTGAGCGAGGGTTTTCGTGCAGATCAACTGCTTCGTGTCAGGTGTGAGCGGAACGTGCAGGGTGACGAAATCGGACCGGCTCAGTAGTTCTTGCAATGTCACGAATGGGATGCCGTGCTTGTAGGCAAAGTCGTGGTTTTGAACGGGGTCGGTCGCAATCACTTTCATGTTGAAGGCAAGTGCCCGCGTGGCGGTGGCTTGGCCGGTTCGTCCCAGGCCGATCACCCCAAGTGTCCGCCCGCGAATCGGTTGATACGCTCGACGTGGCCACTTGCCAGCGACGATTTGCGTGTGCTGATGGATCAGGCTTTTTGCCAGCGCCAGAATCAGCATCATCGTGGTTTCGCCGACGGCTTCGTGGTTCGTGCCGGGGGCGTAGGTCACCACAATGCCATGCTCGGTTGCGGCTGCCACATCCACGGCGTCGTAACCGACACCCGCCCTGGCAATGAACTTCAACCCCTTCGCTGCCGCCGCTTCGATCACCTTGCGGGTGTACGGTTCGGAACCCGCCAATGTCGCTGTGCAACCGGGGAGTTGTTCCAGAAGTTCTGCTTCGGTCATTTGGGCTTTGCGTTTGGGATAGACCAACTCGACGTTTGCGTCACGGAAGATTGGGCCGTAAATGGTTTCAATTTCGGGCAAATGCGACGGAGCGATGAGGATTTTGGGTGTCATGATGTGTATTATTCCAGTGTAGGGGTTGTTGAGGATAATGTAGAACATGCGAACCCCGTGGATCGAGCCGTGTCCCTGATTCACACGCCGAACGAAACCGTGGTCGTGATTTCCGGGTTGTTCCGGACTTGGCAAACACCAACGGGTCGGCAAGGGGCGAAATCGCAAGTGCTGCTTGAAAACGATCGTAAATGTCCGATGATAGAGATGGTATGGGAACTCCATACCAGAATGTGTTCGCCGGTTTTTCCTGGTACTCGTTTTGCCCCCCGGAGGTTGACTCACGAAAGCATTGGCCTCAGCCACTGGTTGCTTTCTGCATCGACGACCCCCGGAGGTAGCACGCTGAGGGAGGTCACTTGAGCCGCATCGCCGTCCCAACTTCGGTGCCCACTTCGTTCGGCGCCCCCGTTTCCGTGGTTCCCATTGACCCACAACCGGAATTGGCATCCGCCGTTCAGAGGGCCTGTCTTGCCGCCAAGACGGCTGCCGACAACAAAGGCAAGGACATCCACGTCCTCGACCTTCGCGGTCTGACTCCGATGTTCGATTACTTCGTACTGGCCACCGGCATCAGTCGTCGCCAAGTTCACACGATTGTCGAAGAAGTCGATGCCGCCATGCGTGCCGTTGGCGACAACCGCATCGGCGTGGAAGGGTACGATTCCAGTAAATGGGTCGTCCAAGACTACGGCGACGTGTTGATTCACGTGTTCGATAGCGATACACGGGATCACTACAAGCTGGAAGAACTCTGGGCAGACGCCAAGAAAGTCGATTGGGAACTCGAGTACGAACTCGACGAAGAAGAAAAAATCGAAGCCGAGCAAGACGCGGAGTGAGTGGAATCGTGTGAACGTGCAAGCCCGTGCATCATGATGCGCGGGCTTTCTCCTTTTGGGATTCGCGGTCATGAATCTGCAAAGTGAATTACGCAAGTTGTTCGAGCCGGCACTGGTTGCACTCGCACCGGACTCGGCGAAGGTGTCCGATTACTTGGCGATGATTAAGCAGTCGTCGAACGCAGACCACGGGGATTACCAAGCCAATTTTGCGATGGCACTCGCTAAGCAACTCGGCAAGAAGCCGCCCGAACTAGCGAACGAAATTGTCACGAAGTTACCCGTCAACGATCTGATCGAATCGGCCACGGTCGCCGGGCCGGGGTTCATCAACATCAAGTTGAAGTCGGCCACGTTGGCGCAACATGTTCAGACGATGGCTGCGGATGATCGCCTCGGGGTTGCGCTGGCCGAGAAGCCACGCAAGTTCGTGATCGACTACAGTGGGCCGAACGTCGCCAAGCCGCTGCACGTGGGACATTTACGTAGCACGATCATCGGCGACGCACTGGTGCGGTTGTTGCGATTCCTTGGCCACAACGTTGTGGGTGACAACCACCTCGGCGATTGGGGTACGCAGTTCGGCATCTTGATCTACGGCTACAAACATCACCGCAACGACGCAGCGTATCACGCCGACCCGGTGCGCGAGCTAGCCCGCTTGTACATCGAAGTCCGCAAGATGTTCAAGACGGTTGCCGACGACGATGACGAAGCCGTAACCAATGACCCGGTCAAGGAAGCGTGTCGCCAGGAAACCGCGAAGTTGCACGCCGGTGACCCAGAGAACTTAGCGTTATGGCAGCAGTTCATGCCGGCTTGCCTGGAGATGCTACGCCCGATTTATGAACGCCTCGACGTGAAGATTGACCACGCTTTAGGTGAGAGTTTTTACAACTCGATGCTGCCGGGAATTGTTGAAGACTTGTTGGCAAAAGGGGTTGCCGTCGAGAGCAACGGCGCGATCGTGATCCCGAATGCGAAGGGTGTGATTCCGAAGACTGAAGACGAGCAAGGCAAAGAAGAACCGCCCGCACTCATTCGCAAACGCGATGGCGCGTTCACGTACACCACGACCGACCTCGCCACGATCCGTTACCGCATCGAAACGTGGCAACCCGACGTGATGCTGTACGTGGTCGATGCCCGCCAAGCGTTGCACTTTCGCACGCTGTACGCGAACGCGCGCCGTTGGGGCTACGACAATGTGGAATTTCACCACCTGCAATTCGGGTCGATTCTGGGCGAAGACCGTAAGCCGTTTCAGACGCGAAAAGGTGGCGTAACGGAACTCGGTGATCTGATCGACCAAGCGTGTTCCCTCGGCTTGCAGAAGTACGAAGCAAGTTACACAACACGCAAAGAACATGGCCACATCGTACCCGAACTCACGGACGAAACGAAAACAGAAATTGCGAACACGGTCGGTATCGGCGCGATGAAGTACGCGGACCTGAGCGGGAACCGAACCAGCGACTATACCTTCAGCTTTGATAAAATGCTTGCCACGGACGGCAACACGGCGACCTACATGCAGTACGCCTATGCCCGGTGTCGCGCGATTTTCCGCAAGGGGCAAGTGGATGATTCCCGCTTCCGTACCACGCCGCCGAGTGTGATAATTACAAATGCCGCCGAACGCAGTCTCTGCTTGCAGTTGTTGCGATTTGAAGAAACGTTACTGGCCGCTGCTGCGGAGTATGTTCCGCACCTCATCACGGGGTATTTGTGGGAACTCTCGAAAGCCTTTAGTGGATTCTTCGAGAACTGCCCGGTGCTGACTGCCGAGACGCCTGAGTTGCGAGAGAGTCGGTTGCTCCTCGTCGATGTGACCGGGCGGGTGATTCAAAAATCGCTCAGCCTGCTGGGGATCAAAACCGTGGAGCAAATGTGAACAATCACCGACTGAAATGGGGAGCTTCCGATGTTTGTTGATCGCGTTGAGTTGTACGTCAAGGGTGGCGATGGTGGCCGGGGCATGGTATCGTTCCGGCGGGAGAAGTACGTACCACGCGGTGGCCCGGATGGCGGCGACGGCGGCGACGGCGGGTCAGTGATTGTGCGGGCCGTTGCGAACGCAGACAACCTCGCGCCGTTGATTCAAAAGAAGCACTGGAAAGCGCGGAGCGGTGATGCCGGTGGCGGGAGCCGGTGTGCCGGCAAGGACGGCCACGACCTTATCATTCCGGTCCCACCTGGGACCATTGTGAAGGACCGTGAACACGGCAACATCCTCAAAGACCTCGTCGAAATCGGTGACGAGGTCACGGTCGGCAAGCGGGGTCGCGGCGGGTACGGGAACTTGCATTTTGCCTCCGCGACGAACCGCACCCCGCGCGAACACGGGCCGGGTGAAGAAGGCGAAGAGCGTTGGATTTCGTTGGAATTGAAGAGCATTGCCGACGTCGGGTTGATCGGATTTCCGAACGCCGGGAAATCCACGCTGCTCTCCCGATTGAGTCGGGCCACGCCGGAGATTGCCGATTACCCGTTCACGACTAAGACGCCGAACCTCGGCATCGTGACCACTGGTGGCGATAACGTGTTCGTAATGGCCGACTTGCCGGGGTTGATCGAAGGGGCAAGTCAGGGCGTCGGGTTGGGGCACGAATTCCTGCGGCACGTCGAACGAACGCGGGTGCTGATTCACCTCATCGAACCGTATCCGATGGACGGAACCGACCCGATTCAAAACTACCACACGATTCGCAACGAACTGCAACTTTACAGCCACACGCTGGCGGAGAAACCCGAGATTGTGTGCATTAGTAAAGCGGAACTGACCGGCGCCGAAGAGATTCAACACCGCCTGGAAGGGGAACTCTGCCGGGAGGTCTACCTGATGTCGTCCGTCACGGGTTTAGGCTTGGCCACCGTGGTGAATAAAGCCACGCAATTGGTCGCGGAGTTGCGTGAAGCGGACCGCAAGGCCAAGTTGAAGAAGCAAGTCCCGGTCGAATTTCCGCTCGAAAAAGCCGTGCGGTTTGAAGAGGTCGTGCCGTGACACCGGACGTGGTTGTGGACATCGGCAATACACGCATAAAGTGTGGTTTCTGTCACGCTGGCCAAATCACATCATCGGCATCACTCGATGCCGATGACTCGCACAGTTGGGAACGGTCGTTACCAGACGGGGCAAAGTGGGGTACTGTTTGGGTGGTCGCCAGTGTCCACCCGGAGCGTCTAGTTCAACTTCAAAAATGGGCCAGTGATCTTGGGGTTGCTGTTCATGTCATCGACAACTTTCGCCAGCTTGCCCTTCAAGTCAATGTGGAGTTACCGGAGCGAGTGGGGATTGATCGTCTGCTGAACGCGGTAGCAGCGAAATGTGTGTTGCCCGTTGCTACCCCTGGAATCGTCGTCGATGTCGGGACGGCTGTGACGATCGACTATCTGGATGCGGACCATGTTTTTCAAGGTGGGGCCATTCTTCCCGGACCGCGACTCATGTTTGAAGCGATGCACCGTCACACCGCAAAATTACCGTTGATTGCCACCCACGAAATTCCCAGACTTCAGCCGTCGGGAAAGAATACCCACGACGCCATGAGCGTCGGAGTGATGGCCGCGCAAATTGGCGCCGTCGAATTTCTAGTCCGTGATTATGCGAGCCGGTTCGCTACTCCACCTTGGTTGTTCATTACTGGTGGTGCAGTTGGTTCTCTTCATGGTCACAACTTTCCTGGCGTCGATCAAGTCGTGTTCGATCCCCTGTTAACACTGAAGGGCATACTGCTCGCGGCGGAGGGATTGCTATGAGTGACACCCGTGTGACACTCCTGACACCACCCGGTACTGGGGCGATTGCCACACTTGCGGTGACTGGCCCGAACGCCTGGGCGATTCTGGCAAAGCATTTTTGTTCCGCCAATGGGAAAGCGTTGCCGGCCTCGCCAATGGCGTACCAGTTCTGGTTCGGGACGTTGGGGGATAGTGTCGCGGATGAAGTTGTCGTGGCCGTGAAAAGCATTGCACCTGACTTCACAATCGAAGTGCATTGTCACGGTGGCCGACGTGTTGTGCGTTGGTTGACAGGGCTACTCGTGCAATCTGGCTGTGTTGAAACACACCCAACTTTATTGGTGACATCCGGTTTCGATGCTCGTGCTGTCACCCCGTTGACACTGGCACTGACTGTTCGCACAGCGAGTGTTCTGCTCGATCAATATCACGGCGCGTTTCACCACGCCGTCAACGAAGTTTTGGATCTGTTCACGTCGAACAACAACATCTCTGCAACGGAGCGATTAGAGCGTTTGGCGCGATACGCATCACTTGGCCGGCATCTCGTTTCGCCGTGGAAAGTCGTGATTGCTGGACCGCCGAACGTAGGGAAAAGCAGTCTGATTAATGCACTGGTCGGGTATCAGCGAAGTGTGGTGGCAACCGTTGCGGGGACGACGCGGGATGCGGTCACTACTACGGTTGCACTGGATGGTTGGCCGGTTGAACTCATCGACACTGCGGGATTACGCATCGCAACCGAGGCCCTTGAAAGCTCCGGGATCGACCGCGCCCGTGAACGCATGGCAAACGCCGATTTGGTCGTGTGGGTTGTGGACGCCACGGAAGCAAATCCAATCTGGCCGGAGACACGCACGGGTTGTCCTTGGCTTTTTGTCGTCAACAAAACCGATCAGCCAACGATGTGGGACTGGGGTACGGCGCGCGTCGATCTTCAACTGATTTCCGCAACGACGGGTGCTGGGATTCAAATACTGGCTACGAACATCATCCGCACACTAATTCCCCACGTTCCGGGGCCGGGCGACGCCGTTCCGTTCACACCCCAATTGGCGGAATTGATACGCCAAGCCCATCAGCAGTGTCTCAACGGTGACAAGACTGCCGCGATTATCACCCTCACAACTTGCCTCATTGGTTTGACCTAATCTCCGAGTCGCGACCGATTTCTTGGCGCAAGACTATCGCTGCTGTGTATCTTAGCTGTAGGTCGATAACGGATTTGTCCCGTCATGGAAGGCGTGGTTCGTATGTAATCGGAAGTGGCCGCCGTGGACCGATTCTCAATTCAACTCACTCGATTTCTTGCCGCACTAATCCTTCTAATCTTTCTAACGTCGCCCACGTTCGCCTTCGGTGAACTTCTTGGTCTCGGGACGCGCGACCAAGTCACCAATTTGAACCGCAAACTCGGCGGGCAAATTCTCGACTTTACGAACAACCATGACGGCGATCATCGGCTTCCGTCCGCAGCACTCTACGAAAAACGCGATCTGTACGTCTATCTCCCACCGGGCTATGACGGGCAGAAGCAGTTCCCAGGCGTCCTCTTTTTACACGGCCTTGGTCACGACGAAAAAAAGTTCCTGGATGTCGTCCCGATGTTCGATGACGCGATCCGCAGCGGCAAACTTCCGCCGGTAATTATTGTCGTTCCGGACGGGAGCGTGACCGGAAAACCGTCGCTGTTTAACGCGGGCAGTTTTTACATCAACTCGAAGGCGGGCCGGTTCGCCGACCACGTCATGGACGAGGTCTGGCCGTTCGCCAAACGCACCTTCACGATTCGGCCTGAACGGGATGCGCACGTCATTTGCGGCGCGTCGATGGGCGGCTTCGGGGCGTTTAACTTGGCGTTCAAGAACCGCCAGGAGTTTGGTCACATCGTCGGCTTGATGCCGCCATTGAACCTCCGGTATTGTGATTGCGACGGCCGCTACCTAGCCGCGTATGACCCGAACTGTGTGGGACTTCGCACAATCGAGCGTCGCAACGAAGTGGTCGGGCGGTTTTATGGCGTGGTTCTGATTCGCTCCCGGCGGATGATGGACCCGATCGTGGGGCGATTGAACCCAGACGCCACGGCGTTCATCGCAAACGAAAATCCGTTCGAGATGCTCACGAATTACAACATCAAGCCGGGTGAATTCAACATGTTCATCGGCTACGGCAAGAAGGACGAGTTCAACATCGACGCGGAGATCGAACACTTCCTGGATGAGGCCGCCCGCAAAGGAATCAGTGCGGACGTGGTGGTTTCGCCAGAAGGGAAGCACAACATCAAAACCGCCATCGAGATGTTCCCCCCGCTGACGGTGTGGTTGACGGACAAACTGTCCAAATACACACCGCCCGGATACGCCCTTTCACCCGTCGCCGCCACGCCCCCCAACACGCGGGGGTTCGGTCCACTCGTCCGAGTTCGGGAGAGCCTATCCCCGGCCAAGGCACTTCGGGCTACACTGCCTTAATTGTGGCAGTGACTTTCCGAGGAGCGGAACATGCGGTTTGCGAAAGTTCGGCTGATGGACGGCGACATCGGCGTGGTGCGGATTGATGACCAGGGGATCGCGTTACCGCTCGATTTTTCGCGTGCGAAAGGCGTCAATTGTCTCGCGGATTTGCTGGCGTCGAGTGACCCGGTGGCACTGGCACAAGAGTTGATAGCACTCAATGCGAATCCCGCCCCGCTGAATTCATACACGATTTTGCACCCCGTAGACCGACAGGAAATTTGGGCGGCGGGGGTCACGTATAAACGCAGCAAAGTGGCCCGCGAAGAAGAGTCGGCGGGTGCGGCGCAGTTCTATGATAAAGTTTACACCGCCGATCGCCCCGAACTGTTCATGAAAGCTACACCTGACCGGGTGGTCAATCCCGGTGACCCTATCCGCGTCCGCCGCGATAGCAACTGGAGTGTGCCGGAACCGGAGTTGACTCTCGTTGTGTCACCGGACCTGCGGATTGTCGGTTACACTGTCGGCAACGACGTGAGTTCGCGGGACATTGAAGGTGAGAACCCGCTCTACTTACCACAAGCCAAAATCTACCACGGTGCCTGTTCCATCGGCCCGGTCATCACCTTGGCCAAGGCAATGCCACCCTTGTCGGATGTCGAGATTCATCTGGTAATTCGCCGCGCGGGCAAGGTCGGATTT
>JAYSXU010000501.1:0-3984 GCA_043716965.1 Fimbriiglobus sp. | reverse complement strand
CTTTCACGCCCGCCCGGCGTTTCTCCCACTCGGCCTGGTCCTTCGGCACCGCGAACGTCGGGAACGGCAGGTTCGTGAACGCCTCCGGGACGGCGGCATCCTGTTCTTGTTCGGCTTGTCGATACGCCGCGACCGCATCCGGACCGCTAGCGGGGGCCTTCAATTTCGTCGGGTTGATGACCGCCAGTTGCCGCTTAACGACATCCACCACGGCATCCGCGAGGCGTTCGTATCCGGCCGGGGTGTAGTGGGTGCCGTCTTTGCCGAGCATCTTCGTGGGGTCACCATCTTGAACGATGCGGTTGAGGTCGTGAATCGGGACACCCAACGGCAGAAGTGTTTCGCTCGCCAGCGTGTTGAATTTTTTCACGTCCGCGTCGAAGCGGTCGAAGTCGGCTTTCCGCAGGGCGTGGCGGTCGTCAATGATCGGGGTCGTGGTCGCAAAAATCACGTGCGGCGTAGACTTTCGCATCGTTTCCAACAGCTTCTTCAGATTCACGGCATAGTCGGTGAGCGGGACTTGATGTGTCATCGTTTTCTTGGCGAACTTCAAGTCGTGCAGCCCGTTGTTCCAATGCACGACGAGCGGTTTCGATTCGGCAAGCCATGCGTCGATCAGCTTGAGCGTCGTGGCCGTGTCCGCCGCGTTTTCCTTCGCCGAATACACCACCGCGATGCCTTCGAGCTTCTTCGCCACAATCGGCGCATAGCCCATCCGGATCGAATCCCCCACGAGCAACACCCGCGGCAACTCAACCTTCGGCTGCGCGAACATCGGGGTAGCAACGAGGAGTAACAGCGGCAACGAAAGTAAACGCATCACAACCTCCGTGGGAGAAAAAAATGTTCACCACAGAGGGCACAGAGAGCCACGGAGAAGAGAAAATCATGATTTGGTTTTCACTCTGTGGCTCTCCGTGCCCTCTGTGGTGAATCGGTTTTACACGTGCAATTTGCGGTACTTCAATTTCGTCGGGATGTCGGCGGCGGCGCCGAGGCGGGCGTGGCGTTGCTCTTCGTACACCTGGAAGTTGCCTTCGCACCACACGACTTTACTGTCGCCCTCGAAGGCCAGAATGTGGGTGGCCACGCGGTCCAGGAACCAGCGGTCGTGGCTAATCACCACTGCGCAACCGCCGAAGTTGTTGAGGGCTTCTTCCAGCGCGCGGAGCGTGTCCACGTCGAGGTCGTTCGTCGGTTCGTCGAGTAGCAGGAGGTTGCCGCCGCTTCGCAACAATTTGGCCAAGTGAACGCGGTTGCGTTCCCCGCCGGAGCTGTCGCCGACGATTTTCTGTTGATCCGGGCCTTTGAAGTTGAACCGCGCCACGTAGCCACGACTCGCCACCTTGCGGTTGCCGAGCATGATGTAATCGGTGCCGCCGGTGATCTCCTGGAAGATCGTGTTCGTCGGCGTCAAGGAGTCGCGGTTCTGATCGACGTAGGCCACCTTCACGCTCTTCCCGATCGTGAGCTTGCCGCCATCTGGCGTTTCCTGGCCGACGATCATGCGGAAGAGCGTGGTCTTGCCCGACCCGTTCGGGCCGATCATGCCGACGATGCCGCCCTTGGGCAGGTTGAACGTCAGGTCGTCGTAAAGCAAGTTGTCTCCGTAGGCTTTTTTTAACCCTTCGGCCCGCACCACCAAGTCGCCGAGCATCGGGCCGGGGGGGATTTGGATCGTGAGCGATTCTTCCTTCTCGTCGTACTCCTGCGCCTGCATTTTGTCGATCGCGGCCAGACGGGCCTTGCTCTTCGCTACCCGCGCACGCGGGGCCATCTTGGCCCACTCCAGTTCACGGGCGAGTTCCTTCTGTCGGGCTGACTCTTGCTTCTCTTCCACGGCCAAGCGGCGACGCTTTTGGTCGAGCCAACTGGAGTAATTGCCTTCCCACGGAATCCCGCGACCGCGATCGAGTTCCAGAATGTATTGCGCGACGTTGTCCAGGAAGTACCGATCGTGCGTGACGGCAACCACGGCCCCTTCGTACAGCTTCAAGTGCCGTTCGAGCCACTCAACGGACTCGGCGTCCAGGTGGTTCGTCGGTTCGTCCAGCAGCAACAGGTCGGGCTTCTGCAACAGCATTTTGCATAGCGCTACCCGCCGCCGTTCCCCCCCGGAAAGTTGCTCAACGGGGGCATCCGGTGGGGGCAACCGCATCGCGTCCATCGCCATCTCAAGCTGTCGATCGAGATTGTAACCATCGACCGCATCAATCTTCGTCTGGACGCGGTCCATCTCGGCCATCAGCTTGTCGAAGTTGGCGTCCGGTGCGGACATCAAGTCGCCGATTTCTTCCTGTCGCTTCAGCAACTGCCGCGTCTTGGCAACCGCTTCCTCCATGTTCTCCAGGACCGTCTTGCCGGCAGTCAGGTGTGGTTCTTGCGGCACGTAACCGATCGTGGCACCCGCCTCCGGGACTGCTTCGCCCATGAACTCTTTGTCCATCCCTGACATAATTTTGAGCAGCGTCGATTTGCCCGCGCCGTTGCTACCCAGCACGCCGATTTTTGCGCCCGGATAGAACGAGAGGTTGATCTCCTTCAAGATTTCGCGCTTGCCGAAGTGTTTGGTGAGGTTCCGAATCGTGTAAATGTACCGCTCTGGCATGCCATCCTCGCTCGCCGGTGACAGGAAGAATTGTGTTATCTTACCGGATGCCGCGATGAAAGCCCATGCACCATGAAAGCCCATGAAGCATGAAAGCCCACGGACGATCGTCCGTGGGCTTTCGGGGCTTTGACCCAAACTCAATTGCCGGCGCTGGCCACATTGATTGCGGCGGGTTGCTCAGAAAGTGACAGCACGTAGTTGATGAGGTCGTTGACTTCTTGCGGGGTCAGCGTGGTGCCTTCGGGCATGGGGGTGCCGGGGATGCCGAGCTTGATCCGCGCGTACAGTTCGGCTTTCTCGTGCCCGCCCTTGAAGACACCCGTGGTCAGGTTGCGGGGAATGGCCTTGGTGCCGTTGGCGTTTTTGAAGTTGGGGTCTTTGACTTGCTGACCGTCGCCACGCCCCTCCGCACCGTGGCACGCCGCGCAGGATGCGAGGAACACTTTTTTGCCGTTGGCAATCGAGTCCGCACTCGCCGTGGCGAAGGCGTTGGGCAACGGCAGTGGGGTGCCGACTTGACATTGCGTATCCGTCTTCGCGCTGACCTTCACGGGATCGACATCGTCACCGCCATCTTCGCAGTCTTTTACCGCCTTCGCCAGAAGGAACTCGTACATCCCCTTGCGGGTCAGGGTGCGAACGTGCGCGAGGATTGCCCGCAGTTCGCCGTCGGAGAGTTTCTCGAAGCTGGGCATGGATGACCCGGCGATGCCGCGGCGAATCGTGGTCAACAGGGTGTCATCGGTGGGGATTTTCGTCCCGGTCGTCATGGTGAACTTGTACGGCTCGTGGCCGAAGTAGCGGGCCTTCGTGGTGAGGGACGTAATTCCGTTACCGTCGCCCCGCTCACCGTGACAGTTGGCGCAGTGCTGAACGAACAGCTTCGCGCCGTCGTGGAATTGGGCGACACTTGGGTTCGGTTCGGGACACAACGCGGTTTGAATTTGCGGGAAGAAATTCGTCGGCGTTCCCCAGGCAATCGCCATGAGGGTGACCGGGATGAAAAACAGACCGATCCGCCCCACCAGCGGAAGTTTGCAAAGTGGGGGTGCTACAGTCGCAGAAGGCAAGTGACTATCGGCCACGGACATTCGCTAACTCCTCGCAGTGGATAGTAAGCAGTGGATAGTTAGACCGAAGCAAGAACTACTTCCCTACCATTCACCATCCGCGTCTGCTCTATCCACTATACACATTCCACTACCCACTTTTTTCCCCTAGTGCTCCGGCGCGTTCAATGCCACGCGGAACCCGATGGTGTTGGAGCAACCGCTTGCCGCGTGGGGGCGACGGGTGCCACTGCGGCATTCGGTGCCGAACATCAGCCAACAGCCGCCCCGTGTGACGCGAGTGGTCCCGGTGTCCGGCCCTTG
>JAYSXU010000051.1:0-6350 GCA_043716965.1 Fimbriiglobus sp. | reverse complement strand
GAAACTGGAGCGGCAGTGAGGCTGGTCGCCCATTTCCAAACCGATTGCCCTATGGTCGTTGCCCGAGCGATGGTTTTGAATCCAGCAACCGCAACATCGTGAACTATGCCGGTAGTATGGGGCCACAATGCATGTGGGACGGCGGCTGTAATCAGCAAGGTAACTTGGCGGAAGTTCAACAATGGTGTGGTGGCAACATGGGGGGTAGTACCAACGGGAACTACATACCAGCAAACAATTCCTTTGCAGCTGCACTTGGGTATGGCGGCAGCCCCGATAACGGTGGCGACCCGACCGATACTGGTGGCCGAGCATTCGCGTATTTTGATGGCCCGAACAGTATGCTTCGCGGGATCATGAATCGACAAGGTGTGCGGGTTCGATTCGCTGACGTGACTGATGGTTTGTCGAACACGATCTTCCTTGGCGAAGTGCTGCCCGAGTTCGCAACTTCAACCACCAACGGATACAAACCTGACAACGATATCCTTGGTTGGTGGACATCGGATTCAAATGTCGCAAAAATCTCAACTGTCTTAGGTATCAACTTCAAGATTCCTCGCGGCCAAGCACCTAACGGTTGTAGTAGCGGGAACAAGGATACCAATCGAGGGAACTGGGTGGCGGCGGATGCATTCCGATCTAACCACACTGGAGGAGCGATGTTCTGTTTCGGTGATGGAACAGTTCGATTCCTCCGCGACAGCATTGATCGCCGAACGTTCCAGTTGATGGGTTGCCGTAACGACGGTCAAGTCATCAACGATCCGTAAACACTGATGTTTTTTGGCCTAGTCGGCCTCCTCCCGAGCCGACTGGGCTTCCTTATTGACACGGGAGTTTTTTTGAGGTGTTGGAATGCGTGCGGCAATGATGATTGTTGCGCTGACGAGCTTGATCGGGCTTGTTGGTTGTGGTGACGATAAAGGCTTAATCTCAGTGAGCGGTGTCGTGACTCTGGACGGCGTTCCTGTTCACGATGCGAGCGTGACATTCGCACCAACTGAAGCAAGTGGAACTGCTGCTAGTGGCACTACCGATGACAGTGGGCGGTTCTCACTCAGTAGCAATGGCACGGATCGCGGTTGCAAACCTGGTAAGTATAAAGTGACTGTTCTGACATTTGAGAACAAGAAAACGCATTCAGTCGGAATGGCTGAATCGATGTCGGAGAAGTTTAAAAGTGGCGGCAATGTGGCCGACGCGAGTAAGACTGCAAAGTCGCTCCAGAAAGATATTAATAAAGCCGGAGCCAAGAAATCACCCCTTCTCACACCAGCGATCTACGCAGACACAGAAAAAACCCCCGTTAACGGCTGATGTACCCAACGGTAACTACACGTTCGAACTGAAGAAGGACGCGAAGTGAGCGTGGCACCTTCAACGACAACCCTGCAGTCGGCGACTAGGAGTCGCCGACTGCAGGGTCTTTTTTTGCTCCTAATTATTCTCATCGGCGCTTATTTCACGTTCACCTCTCTCCGCGATGTTCGCCGCTACCACGCAGCTCGCTCCGCAGAACAAACCCGCGATTTCCTTCGGGCCAAGATTGAACTGGAATTCTGCCTCAGCCGTTGGCCGACGGACCCAGCGGTGCGGCTGCAGGCCGCGCGCGTGGAGTGGCGGTCCCGCCTCGAACAGCCCTTCCCAGTTGGCTGGGACAAAGCCGCCCGATCGCACTTAAAGTTAGCGAATACAGAACCGGGGTTATTCGATCGCGTCAGTCTCGAAACGGCGCTGCTGGACTTGTTGGCTGGCCTGTCGAATGCTGCCATGAAGTCTCGCGTCGTGGCCCGTTTGCGAGAAGGCCACCCGGATGAAGTGCCGCTCCTCGAAGCCCTCGCGCGATCCTGTCTGGATTCGCACCAGTTTACCGACTCGCACGAATACGCCAGTGCGATTCTTCGCCGCGATCCCAATCATGCCTTGGCCCATTTTTGGCGTGGGCTTGCGTTTGAACTGACGGGTCGATTGCGGGGCGAATCTGACACCGACTACCGTCGCGCCGTCGAGTTGGAACCGCAAAATTACGTGTTTCGACTCCGTCTGGCTAGTAGTCTGGCGCTGCGGAAGGAACACCTCGCCGAATCCCGGCAGATGCTCGACCAACTCCGACTGGAGCAACCGGACGACCCGGACGTTTTGCAACCTCTCGCCGAAGTTTTACTCGACCTTGGGGAAACTGCCGCCTCACGGTCTGCCGCCGAACAGTTGGTGAAGTTGCGGCCGCGAGACGGCAACGCGAATGCGTTGCTCGGGCAAGTGGAACTGACCACGGACGATGTGGTTGCGGCGGAGCGACACTTGCGGGCTGCCGTGGCCCTGTTGCCGGGGTCGCACGCGGCCCACTTCCAGTTGTCACAGTGTCTGTCCCGAATCGGCAAACGGGACGAAGCGAAGACCGAGTTGGAGACCGCCGACCGCATCAAAGCGAACCGCGACAAACTGGCGGTGTTGTACCGCCGGGTTCGGGAACACCCCGACGACCCCAGGGTCCGGTACGACGTCGGGATGCTGAACCGGCGTGTCGGGGACGTTGAAGTCGGCGCGTTCTGGCTGCGAAGTGCGTTGGAGATTGACCCCGAGTTCGAACCCGCCCGCAAGGAACTGGCCGGCCGCAACCGGTAAGCCGTCAGCGACGTTATTTTCCGACGGACTCCTGAACCTGTTTATAGTAGTCGTTGAGTGTCTTGCGGGACGGTTCATGCCTGGGGTCCACGCTCAGCGCACTGCGAATCCACCGGACGCCTTCCCGTCCCAGCCCGTTGCGGAGCATCAGTTCGCCGGCCTTGTGCCGAAGCGCGGTGTTTTTCGGGTCGCCGGCAATCTGCTTCGTCACGTCCTTCAGTTCCATCAAGTCCGCTTCGGTTCGCGTGTGCCGTTCCCGCCAAACCTTCGCTTCCGCTGTCGCGCCGCATTGTTCTAAACAAAGTGCGTAGTTATAAAGCAAGTCCGTATTGGTGGGATTCGCCTCGACCGCCCGTCGCAACCAGTCGCGTGCGGACATTGGCCGCCCGGCTTGCATTTCCAGAACGCCACGCTCCGTCAAGTAGTCGGCCCGCTCCGGATAGTCTCGCAGGATGGCGTCCAGTTCCCGTGCCGCGCCCGCTTCGTCCCCGAGTTCGCGGAGGCACTTTGCCAACCCGAACCGGGCGGCGGGGTTTTGCGAGTTGCGTTCGAGCAGCCACTCGAAATGGGGTTTCGCTTCGGCCGGTTGGTGGTTCTCGATCAGGATGTCCGCGCACTTCGACCGCGCGTCCGGGTTGTCGGGTGCGATGACCACGGCTTCACGGGCGACTTCGATCGCCCGTTGGGAGATCATGAGCCGCCGGGCCACGTCGAACATCCACAATCGCGGTCGCAAGGCGTCGGGCTTGCGGTTGCACCACTCGTCCAAGACGGTATACGCCTCGGCCATCTGAAATTGAGCCATGTACCCCGGCACGAGGACTTCCAGCACCAGTTCGGTTTCCGGGTCGTCCGGCGCAACCTCAACGGCTCGCCGCAACTTCGCCTCCGCACCCGCAAACCCGCCCGTTTGGGCACTGAGCAAGGTCCGTTCCCAGTCGGTTGCGTCGTCCGGCCAGCCGTGTTTGCCGGCGAGTTCCAGTAACCGGCGCGCGGTCGTGAAGTCGCCATCGCGGCGGGCCACTTGGGCGGCGTGAAACAGGAACCGTCCACTGGTGGGGTCGGCGATCAAGCACTCGCTCAGATGGTGGCGGGCGGTCGCAAAATCACGTTGATTTTCCGCAGCCGTTGCCCGTTGGAAGTACCACTCGGCCCGCCCGACTTTCCAGGCCGAATGCCCGGCGTACACACAGACGCCCGCCGTAACGGTCGCCAACCCGAGTCTAACCGGACGTGATTGCCGCGCCACCCACTGCCCGATGCGATTCATTCGGCTTTCCCTTTCCCCTGTTCAAGCTTGTGGTAGCGGTCGATCGGGAGGGCATCCCAGTGTTCCACCCGTGGTTCGCCCGACGGCCAGTAGACCGTGAGCCGACCGACTTTATCAACGTCGCCGAGGCCGAAGAGTCGCCGGGGATCGGAGCTTGATAAATAGCTGCGGCCCGAGGTGAAAAAGTGCGTGCGTGTCCGTCCCGCCGCGTCCAACACCACCCGTGCCCCGATGACATCCCGGTGGTCTTTGCCGGCCAGCGCAACCCCGAGCCAGTGGGCGGCAGGGGCTTCGTTGCGCAGCACCCGAGCCGGTTCGTTCAAGTGCGTGAAGATCAAGTCCGGGTGGCCGTCATTGTCCAAGTCCGCGACCGCCAGCCCCCGGCCCCGGTGCGTCGTGGCGAAGTACTCGCCTGCGCTCGACCGGGCGTCCGAGAACCCACGCCCCGTATCACGCGGGACGTTCCGGAACAGAATCGGGCGTTGCGCGATGTTGCCCTTGGGGTTGTGCCGCATCACGTGGCCGTTGCTGATCGCAATGTCTTCCCAGCCGTCCGAATCGACGTCCAAGAACGCCGTCCCGAACCCGACGAACGCCGGCCCGAGTACCGACAACCCTGCCATCGGCGTGGCGAACCGGAACCGGATGCGGCCGTCCTGCATCCCGCGATTTTGGTACAGGGCGTTGAACTCGTTTTCGTAATTCGTCACCCACACGGACGCATGGCCGCTGCCGTCGAAGTCCGCGACGTCCGTGCCCATGCTGCCGTTGGCCATCCCGCCGCCGTCCCGCGCCACGCCGGACACTAGCCCGATGTCGTCAAATTTTAGCACGCCTGGGGTGCTCTTGTTTTGGTACAGGAAGTTATCGGTGGTGTCGTTGGCGACGTAGATTTCCGGTCGGCCGTCCCCGTTCAGGTCGGCCAGCACGACGCCGAGACCCTTGCCGTAGTCCTTGTCCGGGCGGTCGGTCCGCAACCCGGCAGTGGCAGTCGCATTTTCAAACGTACCGTTGCCCCGATTCCGGAACAGGGCGTGCGGCCGGGATTCAAACTTGGCCGGCGGGCAAACGTCCCGGACGATCCCAGGGAAATAACCGGGGCACGCGGGGTCGTTCTCGTTCGACCAGTTGACGTACTGGCAGACATAAAGGTCCGGGTAGCCGTCCCCGTCCAGATCGCCCCACGCGGCGCTGGTCCCCCAAAAATGCGGCCCCAGCAACCCCGCCTCCGCCGTCACCTCACGCAACCGCCGACCGCCTTTCCCGTCCGATTCATTGTGAAAGAGTGCGAGCCGACCGTACCCCGTAACCAACAAGTCCGGCCACCCGTCGCGGTCGTAGTCCGCGACCGCCGCCCCGTGCGTATAAAACCACGGCTTGCCGTCGGCTAAGGTGTTCAACCCGATGGCATCCGTCACGTCCTGAAACTTCCACCCGCCGAGGTTGCGGTACAGTTTCGGCGTCAACCCCACGATCTGCTTCTTGTCAGTACCGTCGAACCGCCCGCCGCCCGCAAAGAAAATATCGAGCAACCCGTCCCCGTCGAAGTCGAGCACGGCCGCGCCGCCGCCGAGCGATTCCAGAATGGCGTACCGGTCCGCTTCTTCCCCGTTGCGAAAGGTCGCCGAAACGCCCGCCTCCGTGGTCACGTCCCGAAACCAGTGGTCAACCACAACCGGCGTTGTCGGTGGCGACGACGGTACCGCAGGTGTCGAAGTGCCACGCCCCCCACACCCGACGCCAATGCCGCCTGCGAGAGGAACTAACAAAACGGCCATCCAGAACGCGAGCCTAGAATCGCGGGTGCGGTGCGTCATGGCGTTACTTTCCGGCGAGTGCAATCTGGTTCAGAGAATGACTTGCAATATACCAGTGGAGACTTCCTTGTAAAGAAGGACAACCCACGCGCCCTGATGTGTGCAGATCGATTCTCAGGATCGCACTTTTTGCGTAACCCAGTGCAATCAGTCAGTCAAGAACGTGAAGGGACATAAAAAAAGGACGGGCCGTTAAGCCTGTCCTTTTCAGTTCAATGTGGCAACCGCGTAGCAATCACTTTTTACTGCTCATCGTGACTGTCGCGTAATTTACCTTATTTTCAAGTGAAGCCGGTGGGGGTTGAACCCACGACCCGCAGATTAAAAGTCTGCTGCTCTACCAGCTGAGCTACGGCTCCTTGATCGACTATTACATGCTAGTCGCCAACGGGGTGGCGTCAAGGTGGGGTTATTCCGGTACACGTTAGATTTATTTCTGGCTGTCCCGTGATTTGGCACAGGATATGCAAATATTAATGTCCGATTCTTATGCGAGTGAACTGCCTAACGCGCCTTACATGATGGTTGATTCACGAGTTGTTTAACTTGGGGAATAAATTCCGATCATTCCGGGCTTGACGGACTAGGCAAGCCGTCCAAGACTTCTTATAAGTACGCAATCTTGGTGCGTTCGC
>JAYSXU010000006.1:0-2265 GCA_043716965.1 Fimbriiglobus sp. | reverse complement strand
GGTGACGGTGGCCAGCATAATGTTCATGATCCCGATCCCGCCGACCACCAGCGAAATCGACGCGATCAGCACCAACAAACTTGTGAACCGGTCCTGCGCCCGTTCGGCTTCTTCGAGGCGGTCGAGCGGCACCGTGACGGCCCAGTCTTCCCGCTGGTGGTCTTCTTTGAGCATGTCCTTGATCGAATCGCCGAGAGCCTTCACCTTCATGCGGCCTTCGCTGGAGTCGAAATCCGCATCCACGGTGATCGTCACCTGGCTGACTTGGACCTTTTCGCCGCTGCGGGAACCCGAGGTGCGAATGAACACCGTTTCCCCGATCCGTGCCCGGCAGGTGCTGAACGGGATGTACACGTCGTGGTTGTAATCCTCGGCGGCCTGACTGCCGCCCGTGCCGCCGGTCGGCATCCGGTCACTGGAAACACCCACGATGAGAAATCGGTTTTGCCGAATCATCACGGTTTTGCCGAGTGGGTCTTCAAACGGAAACAACTTGTCCGCCACTGCCGAGCCGAGTACGCAGTTGTTCAACAAGTTGTGTTCGTCTTCGTCGGTCAAGAAGCGGCCGCTTGCCAGCGCAATCTGGTTGACGATCTGGTAGTCCGGCACCGTCGCCACGAGCCGCCCTTTGGAGTCCAGGCGATCGAGGTAGCGAACTTCCGACGGGAACACCCGCATCGGGACCATGCGAACCAGCGAGTCGTTGAACGTGGCGAAGCGGTCCAGATCGCTGAACTTCAAGCCGTAAGCGGCAACGAACGACCGACTACTGGTCGCCGAATCGTCGGTCGGCTTCACACTGCGCACGATGATGTTCGTGGCGCCTTGGCGCTTGATGTCGTTGAGCGCGTCTTGCATGGAGCCTTTGCCGAACGCCATCAGGGCGATCACGGCACTGGTCCCAATCACGATGCCGAGGACCGACAACGACGCCCGCAGTTTGTGCAGCCATAAACTGCGAACCGCGAGCAACACCGTGCGGCCAAACTTCGTGCTACTCAAACTCCCGACAATGAACCGCCCGAGTAGCCACGCGACGAGTCCTAGACCCGTCATGACAACGAGCAGCACGCCCCAAACGATGGGGTTTGAAAAGAGCGTTTGGAGTGGCGATTCGGTCGGCATGAATCACTCGATCGGGGAGAGGGGGAGACTAATGGGCGTGGGCCAGTTCGACGTTCAATTTGCGATCGTTTCGCTCGTCGGATTCGACGCGGCCGTCACGCAGCCGCACCACGCGGCGTGCCCAGGCGGCGATGTCGTTTTCGTGCGTCACCATGATGATGGTTTTGCCGGTTTTGTTCAATTCGGACAGCATCACCATGATTTCATCGCTGGTCCGGCTGTCGAGGTTCCCGGTCGGCTCGTCGGCGAGGATGAGTTGCGGGTTGTTCACCAGGGAGCGGGCGATCGCCACCCGTTGCTGTTGGCCCCCGGACAGTTGCAACGGCCGGTGGTCGAGCCGGTCGCCCAGGCCGACCATCTCCGCGAGGGCGATGCAGCGGGCGTTCGTCTCCTCATCCAGTTTAATCCCTTGGTAGACCAGCGGCAGTTCGATGTTCTCTGTCACAGTGTACTGCGGTAGCAAATTGTAGGCTTGGAAAATGAACCCGAGGTACGTGCAGCGGACCTCGGAGAGTTGATCGTCGGTCATCGTGGACACGTCTTGCTCACGCAAGATGTACTTCCCGGAAGTCGGTCGATCGAGGCACCCGAGGATGTTCATCAGGGTCGATTTCCCCGACCCCGACGGCCCCATGAGGGCGATGAAATCCCCCTCGTCGAACGACAAGTTCAACCCCCGGAGGACGTTCACGGTCACGTCGCCCATGTAGTAGTTCTTAATCAGGTCGTGAACTTCTACGATTGCAGACATGGAGAGTCACCATTGGGGTCGTTGAATACGCTTCGGGGTGGGTGCAGCTAAATGCTCAATGGGTGCGGTCTTGAAATCCACCTCACCCACGGCCCCTCTCCGACGCGGAGAGGGGAGCAAGCGGGTTCCCCCTCGCCGCGTCGGGGAGGGGGCTAGGGGGTGGGGTTGCTGCCGATGTCCCGTCGGGGTGGTGACAGTTACTTTGCGGGGGCAGCACCGTTCATCTTGCCGCCACCGCCGCCGACGCCACCGGGCGGGCCGCCCACTTTGCCACCGGCTTTGCCGCCCTTGCCTTTTTCGCCGCCACCGCCGCCGGCGCCCGTTCGCGGCTTGGCCCCTTCGGCTTCGTCGCGGGTTTTGGCTTTGTCACCCAACAAGACCTTGGGGTT
>JAYSXU010000500.1:0-1342 GCA_043716965.1 Fimbriiglobus sp. | reverse complement strand
ACGAAGGCCTTTGCGGCGGCGGGGTTGCCCGCGATGCGAGAGTTCATTAACCGGAGGGCTTGCGGGATACCGGCTTCGTACTCGGTCGTGTTGGCGTGCTCGGCACCCGCCAGGAAGAACTGCACGAAACTGTCACGCGGTGTTACCTGGCCTCGACCCAAGGCGGCTTGCAATTTGCCGCCGGGTTTGGCCGGTGCGGTAAAGTTCGTGATCGACTTCAAGCTGTCGAAAAGCTGCTCCGGCATCAGCACTTTCACGGTCATGTGGCTGAACAGCTTGTGGTCTGTCTCGTTGCCCGCACTCGGCTTGCTGGTCCGTTGGTACGCTTGGCTGTTGCAGATTGTGCGGTACAGTTGCTTCACGTCAAAGCCGGTGGCGATGAACTGGGTGGCGAGCGTGGCCAGTAGTTCCGGGTGCGACGGCAGGTTATCGACGTGCATGTCATCCACCGGGTTGACTACGCCGCTACCAAAGAGTTGTGCCCAGGTGCGGTTCACCATCGCCTTGGCGAAGTAGGGGTTCGCACCACTGGTCAACCACTTGGCTAACGCAGGACGGTAGGGTTCGCTGCTGGACAGTTTCGGCTCGTCGCCTTCGAGGTACTTCGGGGCGACTTTCTTCGTGGATTCGGGGAAGAACTCTTTCGTGCGACTCGGGCCGGTGCCTTCGCGGACGCCAATTTTCGTGTTGTCGCCACCCTTGTTGACGTTCATCGGTCGATCAATCGAGACTTTGCTGAAGAACGCGGCCATGCCCCAGTATTCCGTCTGCTTGGTCGTGGTGAACGGGTGGTTGTGGCACTGGGCGCACATGATTTGCAACCCGAGGAAGTGTTGCCCCACACTGTCCGTGAGTTTGTCCGCACTGCGGTTCATGAAGAAGTACGTCACTTCCGGGTTCGATTCCACCGTCCCGGTTGCGGTCACGAGTTGCGTGACGAACTGGTCCCACGGCACGTTCTTGTTAAAGCTCGCGGCGATCCAATCGATGAACGGATCCCGTTGGACGAAGCGGTTGTTGGAATCGCGGGACATCAGCTTGGCTTGCCAAATGTCGGCTTGGTGTAGCCCGTAGTTGGGGCTGGCGAGCAGCTCGTCGATCAGCTTGGCGCGTTTGGCCGAATCCTTGTCGTCCAGGAAGGCCCGCGTTTGTTCCACGGTCGGGATCACCCCGGTCAGGTCCAGGTAAACCCGACGCAAGAATTCTGCGTCGTTGGCCGGCCCGGAGGGGGTCAACTTTTCGCTGGTCAGTTTCGTGGTGATCTGCTCGTCGATGAACCGGATCACGTCGCTCATCGGTTGGGCAATCGGCTTGGTGTACGGTTTGGCCGGCGCGTGGATCG
>JAYSXU010000499.1:0-12151 GCA_043716965.1 Fimbriiglobus sp. | reverse complement strand
TACGAAATAAACCCCGAGGCTTATAGATTTTTTCGTGTTTTCGTACTTTCGTGTTTTCGTGATCGGTTTTGGATTTCGGCGTGACTGCGTAACTCCTATGCGGCTCTGTGTCTCTGTGGTGAAAATGCTTTTCCGAGGCCCAGAGAATTTGGTTACACCGTTCCGAACCACCCAAGGAAATCCTGTACTGCTATGATTCGGGATGATACTATATTTGAACGGAAATGAATCCGCGCCCACCGTTCGCGTCCATTTTGAGACGCTCAATTGAAGCGACCCCAGGCTCAATCTGTGGTTGTTTCGCCTTGTTTTTACTCTTCCTTGGAGTGCCCACAATGCGATGGTTTTCTCTCCCTCCAGCGCCCCGACCCGGTCGCTCTGGATTCACGCTCATCGAGCTTTTGGTAGTGATTGCGATCATTGCCATCCTGATCGGGTTACTGCTACCCGCCGTGCAGAAGGTCCGCGAGGCGGCGGCCCGCGCCCAATGCCAGAACAACGTCAAGCAACTGGCTTTGGCCTGCCACAACTACGAGAGCGCCAACAGCGTGCTGCCAGCGTGGTCAATGATGACCGCAACCGAGTCCGGGACCGCGCACTTCTTCCTACTTCCTTATATCGAACAGGAAAACTTGTACCGGGCGGCCAACGGACACTCGTACAACGTCCGCACGGCCGCCGTGAAAGGGTTTGCCTGCCCGACAGACGTGACCAATCCGGGCGGTCAGTTTTCCGGCGACGCGGTCGCCCAAAACGCCGCGCGAATCTCAGTCGGTGGCGTGCCTTACGGCGGCACCAGTTACGTGATTAATGGGCAAGTCGCCACCGCGCAGCAGTCGAGCGGACATGCCGTCAAAGGCTCCCGAACCTTAATCAGCATCACGGACGGGACCAGCAACACGCTACTGTTCAGCGAACGGATGGCTTGGTGCATGGGACCGGACTTCCCCGTTGTCGGTGGCACGCCGAACTTGGGGACCGGATCGTTCACTTACAGCATCTGGTCGCGGGGACCGCGACACAGCACCATTAGCCCTTGGATCGACGGGGCGCCGACCACTACGACCGTTGCGCCAGTGGCCAACAACTTGACGTTCCCGGAAGGGTACACGTGGTGGGACAACCCGACGTTCGACCCCCCTTACCGCAACGCCACATTAACCAACGGTCCTGGCCCACGAACCGATCCGAACTTCCGCCAAAACTGGAACGGCGGGGTTGCCAACCCAGGCGGCGTACAGACGGGTGCTCGGCCTCGGCAATGCGATTATCGTCGGGTTCAAGCCTTGCATGGCAGCGTGATGACAACTGGACTGGCGGACGGCAGCGTGCGGTCCGTGACATCCAGCGTGAGCGCCCTCACGTGGCAGTATGCTGGTACACCTGACGGTGGCGAAGTTTTGGGAGGCGACTGGTGAGAATTCTTCAGTCTGTGTTCTTCGGTGGCTTGATTGTGGCTCTCGGGTGTGGCGACAGTGGACCGACGCTGGCGCCGTTATCCGGCACGGTCACATTCAAGGGGCATCCTGTGCCCGCCGGTTACATTTCCTTTACTCCAGGAGTCGGAGCCGGGCGAATTTGCGTCGTCCAGATTAAGGATGGCAAATACAACACGGCGGACATGGTCGGAGCGAAAGGGGTTCACCCCGGTGCGAACACCGTGAAGATTGCCGGTTTCGATGGCAAAGTGGTGAAACTCTGGGGCCAGGGTAAACAGATCTTCAACCCGGTGGGCGACAAGTACACGGTGCCTGCCGGAGCTTCCACCAAGGACTTTGTCGTGCCGGACTCGGCTGGTGTGAACGTCAAGATCGAGCCAACCTCGGACGATTGACCGCATTGCATCCGTGTTGCAACGGTAATCGTCAATCAACTCCGGCGAGCGTCGATGCGTCAGCACGACGCTCGCCAAAAACTTGTCTGCCACGCAAAAATCCCCTCAAGTTTCTGCCGCGAACTGCCGACGGGTTCGGCTTGTGCGTTCGCGGTGGGCGGGGTATTTGTCTGCCGGTAGGTCTTGCCTAGCGATGGATCGTGACGGCGGGAACCCAGTGTTTGCTTCGCTCCCGTCGTGCGCAAGGATGCCGCTGATGGCCCGGTTCCGTCTTGCTTTTTTGTGTTGCGTTTTCCTGATCTCAACGCCATTGCTTCGTGCCCAAGTCCCGCCGCCTGACCCGACAACTCGCAACTTGACCCTTCAAACCGCGATGGCGGAAGCGCGTGAATTGCTACAAGCGAATCAGTCGAACGCTGCCGTCGAATCGCTTGAAAAAACACTGCCGTTCGCGGAGGGTGACAAGAGCTATCTCGAACTGCTTCGCACGGCGTACACCGCCGAGATGCAGTCCTTGCAACTTCGCAATGCCGACGAGAAACTGCTTGCCAGCGTCCGGACGAAACTGCAACTCATCCCCGGTGGCAGTCAACCAATTCCGGACACCGTTTCACCGGCGATGGAAGCGTTGAAGCAAGCGGCGCAGATGTTCAATCAGGGCAAAAGCGAACCGAACAAGTTTGCCGATGCCGCGAAGTATTTTGCAGCCGCGTTTCGCAAAGTCGAGATGACACCAGAGCAGCTTGCGGCTTGGGCGTATTGCCGGGTCCGTGTGGCCAACGACCGGCTCGTGAAGGCTGGCAACGATGCGACGGTGGCTTCGGAAGTGTTACTGGAAGTGGAAGATGCGTTGAAGCTGGCGCCGGCGAATGCCCCACTTCAAAAGATCGGTGCCGAAGTGCTGGCAGCGGCCAAGCAGCAGAGTGCGAAACAGCCGAGTGGTGTCGTGCCAACGAAAACCAACTCCGAGGGTTGGGACTTGATCGAAACCGCCAGCTTTCGCGTGCTATTCCAAGGTCGGCGCGAGCAAGCCGAAGCGATCGGGCAAACGGCGGAGAAGCGTCGCGGCGAAATTTTCGCCCGCTGGTCGAACGGGAATTCCACACCGTGGACGATCAAGTGTGACATAGTGTTGCACCCCACCGCCAACGCATTCGGTCAAGCCACGCAACAACCTGTCAGCGGCACCGGACTCGCCACGGTTCAATTGAACGAAGCCCACGTCACCAGTCGCCGCATCGACCTTCGCGCCGACGACAGCACAGCCACGACGGACGCGCTACCCCGCGAACTCACGTATGTTGTTCTGGCCGATCTTTTTCCCTACAAAGCACCGCCGCGTTGGGCCGAAGTGGGCATGGCCGTGCTTTCGACTTCCGCGATTGAGCAGAACCGCTATTCCCGCACGTTCGCCCGGTGTGTCGATACGAACAGTTTGATGGCAGTGTCCGCGCTAACGCAATCGAAAGCCCCCCCGGCGGACCGCGTCACGGAGTTCTACGTCGAGAGTGCATCGCTAGTGAGTTTCTTCGTGAAGTGGAAGGGCGAGCGCGAGTTCACGACCTTCCTGCGTGAAGCGGAGCGGTACGGCTTCTCCGGGGCGTTGACGAAATACTACGGCATCAAGGACGTGCAACAACTCGAAACGACGTGGAAGAAAGCCGCCCTCGCCACAGCGCGGGGACAGGGGGAGTAAGACCATCAGCGTTACTTCGCAACGTGAATGATGTAGCGGTTGCGGCCCTTGGCTTTGGCTTGGGACAGGGCCTCCGCCGCCATCTCACGCAACTGTTCGTAGCCCACTGTCACCCCGATTGGGGCGACCGCTAAGCCGACACTCACCGTGACCGGGATTCGTTCGTTGTGGTAGATCGCGGCATTGTCAGCCACCATGCTGCGGAGTCGCTCCGCCAGAACTTCGACCCCAGGAAGTTCGGTGTTGGGGGCGACGACCATAAATTCTTCGCCGCCGACCCGTCCCAGAGCATCGGTGGCCCGAATTGCCTGTTGCAGCGTTTGACCCAGCCATGTCAAAACATGATCGCCACCACTGAGTAGATACTTCGAGTTGATGAGCTTGAAACGGTCCGCGTCCACGAGGCCGAACGCAATGGCGGCGGGGGTTCGGGTTCGGCGGAGCAATTCTTTGCGCGCAATGAGTTCAATCGCCCGGCGGTTCGGGAGACTCGTTAGGGCGTCGGTCAGGGCCATTTTTTCGAGAATCTGATTCTTCATCTGGAGTTGGTGCATCGCATGTTCTAATTCCCTGGTCCGATCCGTGACTCGTTGTTCCAACTCCAGATGGGACCGTCGCAAATCATCTTGCAACAGTTCATGACTCCGTTCCAGAAGTAAGGTACGGGCCACAGACCGCAAGCTTGTCAGAAGGTCTTCTGACCGCCAAGGTTTCAAGATCAGTCGGTGAACGCGGCTACAGTTGATTGCGTCGGCGGCATCTTCGATTCGTGCCGTACCACTGAGAAGCACCCGTGCGGTTCGGGGGGTGTGGCGGTGAACCCAATCGAGGAGTTGGATTCCGGTACCGTCAGGTAATTGGAGGTCGGTCAGTACGATGTCAAACGGTCGGCTCGTCAGAATTTGACGGGTTTGCTCGACGGTGCAAGCGGTTTGAACGTCAAATTCGTGGCTGAGTTGCCCGACGAGCAGCGCCAAGATCGACGGTTCATCATCAACGATGAGCACGGAACAGCGGGAACGGGTGGTGTTCAGCAGGGCATGGGAGTCAATCGCGGTCTCCTCGACCGATTGATCGCGGACTATTGGATTCAAGTCGAACCACCTTGCCGATCCAGCGGCGTCCGGGATCAAGTCGTTTCTGGCATAACAACTACGACCAGTGTAATCGTGGAAGTTTAACTCATAGTTTGTGAAGATGTCACAAAAAATCAGTCCTTCAGTCGGATGTTGTTATGGCGGAAGACTTTCAAGTTGTGGCAGCGGCTGAATTTAGCCGATAATTACGATATTGTCGTGTGTCGGAAGTTGTACCGAATGGGCAACACGGATCGGTTACGGAGAAAAATCGGCTAATTATTCAAATCAGGTGCTTGAACAGATTGAAAAAGCCGCTTACAATCCAAGGGCTTCGGTGACAAGGGGATGAAACAGGGCTTTTCCGCGAAGTTGGCTGACGGCCAAATGGCTCGACCCGCCCTGACTTTTAGCAGGGCCAACCGTCGCTTTCAGATGACGATTCAGACGAAGTCTCGGTTTCTGGGCGTGAGTTGGAACAGACGCGGTCGGGGTTTTCGTTTGGTCCATCGCCTCCGCCAACGCCGTCTTGTACGGCTTAAACCCTTTCCCCTCATCCGAGTATCCGGAAACAGCTTCGGTTGTTTGCGGTTAGTGGATTTCGACCGGACGTTTCCGGTCACCCCCGCGAGAACTGACGCCGAGTGCGTCCGTTAACTTTGGGTGGAATAGTGAACGGGTGGTTCGGCCACTCGCTTACTGTATGAACCCATTGCCCGGCTGGGGTTAGGCCAGATGGCCACGATTCGCAAAACTTTTTTAACTTGCAACACGTTGCAACAAGGGGAAAGGTGACCATGAAGACTGCCAGGCGGAAGCGTGCGGTTCCGTCAGTTCCGGTTACAGAGGCTGAAACCCAGCTCACGACTTTTTCCTCTGACCTGCTGACCCCCGAAGAAGAACGCGAACTGCTCACCAGCTTCTGGGAATGTAAGACCGATCTAGTCCGAGTGCTTATACGCCACTTCTCGGACTTGCGGGTCAACAAACCGCCACTCGAACCGTGGCCGATGGCCCAGTTCATCCGCGACAATTGCCTGAAAGAACAGCGTGAAGTGCTGGCCGTCCGTCGTCTCCACGACCGCTACGTCCACTTCAAGCACCGATTGGCCTCGGCCAACATTCGCCTCGCCGCCCACGTGGCGAAACGGTTCCGGCACCACAGCCTCAGCTACGCGGACCTTTTGCAAGAAGCCGTTTGCGGCCTCATGCAAGCCATCGACCGCTTCGACGTGAGCCACGGCACCCGGCTGGCAACGTATGCAACGTGGTGGATTCGCCAAACGCTGCAGATTGCGGTCGCCCGCCAAAGCCACTTGGTCAGCCTTAGCCCGCACCACTTGCAAGAACTCGGCCTGCTTCAACAGGAATCCGAAGCCCTTGCCCACGGTGGTCAGCACCTGCCAAGCCCACAAGAGTTGGCCAATCGCACCGGCAGCAGCCTGGAGCATTTGAACCATCTCCAGACCGCAACTCGTACCCCAGTCAGCTTGAACGCCGTCCTTGATGACGACAGCGATTTCAAATTGACCGAAGCGATGCCCGACACGCAAACCTTAACGCTGCAAGAAAACAACGAGCGTCAAGAAGCGTTGCGGTTCCTGATGGACAACCTGCGTCCCCGCGAAAAGAAGGTTCTTGACCTTCGGTTCGGCCTCACCGGCAGCGGCACGCATAGCCTGCGTCAGATCGGCCATCTGCTGCGAATTAGCAAAGAGCGGGTACGCCAGATTCAGAACCGGGCACTCGAAAAACTCCGCGCCAACGCCGAGCGCGTCGGCTGGGAGCCGAACTTGTTGCTTGAGTAGAAGTTGTCCAAGTGCAGAAACCAGAAAAGTCCACGAATCCTGATTCGTGGACTTTTTGCACCTGTGGTATTCAAAACGGCCATTTAATTAATACCAACGCTTGGGTAGGATGTTCGGAAAGGGATTTTCAAAGTCAACAGCTAAGAATCCGCTTGTTCGCATGGGTTCCATAGGCTATTTTTACATACTTAAATGACTACATCTGTAGAATTTTGTGTCCGTTATGATGGGGCCGCTCCTGGGTTTGAGTCACATCGTTTGAGTTTAGCTGCATTTCAAACACCTTTATCGAAATTGTTACAAGCACTTCGTCAGATGGCTGATTCAGTCAAAGATGGTAGCGAGGGCACCGACCGGAAAAATCGCAGCCGAACAGGAAAATTTGGCAAGCTTCTTGATTTGCAACTTGCAACCATTACTGATGGCTGCGTGAACTTAAATTTTTCACTTGTGACTACGAAAACTGATGAGTTCACTGAACAACAACGTGAATCGTTAGCAACTATGACAGTGCAACGTTTCATTGATGAACTGAAAACTGAGTGGGATGGAGCAGCGCCACGTGTGAATGGCATCAGAAGGTATCTCGACTCACTACCGGATAACGTCACAACACACGAATACGAAGGAAGAGTGGGCGGGAATGTGATTAACTCGGCTAAACTCAGCACCAAAATCGCTACCAACGTTGATAGCGACGAGGACTTCCGACGAACCGCACCTCGTCTACGACAAGTGACTGCTAGAATTACTTCCATTCGATTTGACTCTAACGACGGTTGTGTCAAGTTGCGGACTATTTTTGGTGAAAAGTTTGTGTGCAAGGCATCGCCCGAGTTGCTCGATCTTGCGGCGAGTTTACATAAGTTTTCCGTAGTCGCTCAGATTTTGGTTCGGCACGATATGGCTCGACTCCTATCGATCAGGGACGAGCAGAGTAAGCATGAGCCACTGACGGAAGAGGCACGGCGAGAGCACCTCTATCAAAACTGGTCCAACACCCTGAAACGGCTCGCGGAGTGACTGAAGCGTGTCGTCCACATAGCCTCACCTGCCGTTCACTGCGCAAGACATTGTTGCCATTCGACAAGATTTGGTAACTCGGCACGCGACGAGTGATCGTACACAAAGAGACTCGGACGTTAACTGTGTTGAAGGCGTCATGCAATCGGCCTTGCAAGGTGCCTATTATCTGTCAAATGGTGAGACTCTAGACCACATCCACATCGCAGCCTACCTGCTATTTCACATTGCGAAAAGGCATTGTTTCACCGACGGCAACAAACGAGTCGCATGGGCTGTCGCCGTTGATTACCTTTTACAACAAGGCTTGCGGATCATCGCTACTGAAGATGAGGCTGCCCAGTTGGTGGAAGACGTTGTGTGTGATATTCTCAAAACACATCAAGTGATCGAATGGTTTGGTTCAGACAAGCGATTGCACTGTATATGATGTCGCGACACAATCCGTCACACCCCACTGCTTTCTTGCTCTGCAAGGACCGCCAGTTCGGTCAGGCGCGCGGCGGAGACGCCGATGCGCTCGAAGCACTCGGTGACGATGCTGTTCGGTGCGGTGAAGAGTGTAATGAGTAGGTCCATTTGCGTGAACGACGATCGGCCGTAGTCGCTGGCACGGGCGGCGGAATCGCGGAGGACGCGGATGACGTTATCGGAGAGGAATTCGCGGTTGAGTTGCAACGGGGGAACGGGTTCGGCATCTTGGTAGAACAGATCGCGGAATTGATCGAGTAACTTCCCGAGGTCGGCGTTCAATCGGTTCGCCCAGTTGAAAACCCCTGGGTCGGCTACCGAAAGCAACCCCATGAACAGGTGCGGCGTCCGAACACTGTCCCAATTCGTGGACCGGGCATGGGTCAGGGACTCTCGCAGCGCGCAGGCCGTGGGGTGGTCGGTCACGTCCGAGCGTAGGCGACCATTGAGTACGAAAATATCGTCGTCGTAGCGATCGGACATGTGCGGGCAACCTGAGCGGTTGTACGGAAAATACCGCCTCCAAGCGGTGAGATGCGTCGCATTATGGCTTACATTCTGCGACACCGCAAGACATCGTTTCATTTGCGGCCGATTTTCGTGGCCGCTGTGTCGAAGTTGCCGACAGTTAGCCGTGGCTAACTCACTCACTCGTTCAAAGCCATGCTGAGATCGGAAACCAATTGGCGAATCGCGGACACGGCTTGGACTCGTCCTTCTGGTGTGTTCGCCCCGCTTAGTTTCCGCACCAAGGCTGTGCCCACGATGACACCATCGGCGATGTCGCGCAATTCTCGGACTTGGTCGGGACGATTCACACCAAAGCCGACGCAGAGCGGTTTGTCCGTCATTGTCCGAAGGCGGGTCATCATTTCTTGGATCTGTCCGGGGACGCCGGATTTATCCCCGGTGATGCCGACGATGCTGACCACGTAAACAAACCCCGAACACGCCGCAACGATCTTCGCGGCTCGCTCCGGGGATGTCGTGGGGGTCACTAACAAGATCAGGGCAAACCCGTGATCGCGGCAACGCTTCGCCAACTCCTCCGCTTCCTCGACCGGCAAATCGGGGACGACGGCGCCGGACAAACCAGCGGCTTGGGCGTCCGTGATGAACTGCTCTGGCCCCTTCTTCCAGATGATGGAATAGGACGACATCGCAACCAGCGGCGTTTGCCAACCGGGTGTCGTGGTGATCGTTTTGAGCGTGCTGAAGATGTCCGCCAGCTTCAAGTTCTTGCTCAAAGCCCGTGTGTAGGATTCTTGAATCACCGGCCCGTCCGCTATCGGATCGGAGAACGGAAACCCAACCTCAATCAGGCTGGCACCCGCACCGGCCACCGCGACGATGGCGTCGCGGGTCAGGGCCATGTCCGGGTCGCCCGCAGGCAAGAACGGAATGAACGCTTTGCGGTTTTCCGCCCGCAACCGTTGAAATAGCGTGTCGATGAGATTCATGATTTCACAGATACTTGATGCACACCACACCGGCCACCACAAGTACCGCGCCGAGAACCCGGCCGGGCGTGATGGTTTTCTCGTCGAGACCAAGCAAACCGTAATGGTCCAGCACCAAGGAACAAATCAGTTGCCCTGCCACAACGAGTGCGATGAACTTTGCGGCGCCAAGTTGTTTGGTGAGGACCGCACCGGCCAGCACGATCAACGCGCCAAGTGGCCCGCCGATCCAGTTCCACCACTGCGTGGACGCGAACGCTTCCTTCGATGGCAACGCCGGGCGAAGAATCAGCAGCGCAAAACTGGCAACGATGATCGTCCCGCAAATGGAGAAGAACGCCGCGTAAAGTGGGCTGTCGAGGTTCGTGCGAAACTTGCTGTTCGCCGTCGCCTGCAACGCAATGCAAGCCCCCGCGCCCGCCGCCAGCAGGGCAAATGTCAGTGTGGTTCCGTTCATGGTGTGAGTTTATCAAAGTGGACCGGATTCAGCACGGGCAAGGAATGCACAATCGAGAGCACCAACTTCCGATCAACTGGGTGGTAGCCTGCCAGTTCTCAGGCGCCAACAGCGGCTGGCTCACGATTCGCTTTCACACTGACTGCCGATTGCGCAACACCCACTTTCATCCCGTCCGTTTTTGCGGGGCGGATGTAGCCGGACAGCACCAGTGAAATCACCGCCGAGGTGGCTGCCACGATACCCACCAGCCAATACATGTTCATCGTCTTGGGGTCGCCCAAGTCCATGATGTTCCCGGCAATCTCGGGCGCCAATCCGGTCGCAAATTGTTGGACGGCGGTGTTGAGGCTCATGAAGGCGCCACGAATCTGCGGCGCGGCCACGCCGATGAGCATCGCTTGGGCGGGAACCATCCGGCCTGCGGCACACACCATGAACAGGCTTAATGCGAGTGTTCCGACCGCAAGGTGAACGGGTGGCAAATTCGTGATGCCGAGACTGACGACAATCGCCAGCGACGCCAGCACCAAGAACACCCGCCGTTTGCCGTAGCGGTCGGACATCAGCCCGATCACGTTCATGCCGATCAGGGTGCAAAATCCGGCCACTAAATAGATGATCGCCAAGTGTCCCTCGCTCCACCCGTTGACGGCAATCAGATACGGCCCAATGAACGACGCCACAGTGAAGGTGCCAAGTACCAACGAGAACGTGAACACAAACGCCCAGAGGTGATTCGGCTCTCGAACGACGGCGGCGAATTCCTTCAGTGGTCTTCGGTTCATCTCGCCGATGTGCCCGGTCATGGAGGGCAGCCAATACAACGTTGCAGCCAGAACGATCGCACAGACTCCTGCCAGCCACACGAACGGTGCCCCCCGACCCAACCACTCCGCGAGTTGCAATCCGATCGGCAGTCCCGCAATTGATGCGACCGCAAAGGCGGACATTACCGCGCCCGTGGCCCGACCGCGCAAGTGTGGCGGAAATGTATCGCCGATAATCGCCATCATCGCCGCCGCTGCCAGTCCGCCGAATACACCGGCCAGGCCGCGTGACAACAGCAGCGTTTCGTAACTCATCGCCAGTCCGCAAAACAACGTGCTGAGCGTGAACCCGGTGTACATGACGGCCAGGAAGTATTTGCGATCGAATCGGTCGATCACGAAGCTAGCGAGAAGACTGGCGATCCCCGCCGCGTAGCCGTACACCGACACGACTCGCCCGAATTCGGAGTTGGTGATTTGGAACTCGCTAATCAACCGTGCCCCGAGCGGCATGATGATGACGAAATCGACCATGTGCGTGAAGTTGATCGCCGCGAGAACCAGGATGATTCCCCACTCCGACCGGGTGAGTTTCCGCAAGGCCGGCGCCGCCGAAGTTTCAGATGCCATATCGCAGATCGTCCTTGAGAAGCAAAAACCAGAACGCACAGAGTGATACCAATTCTAGGCGAAGAGTTTAACAGCAATTGTCAGGACACGTTCACACCGGAAAGGGTTCGCCAACCTTTTGGCTGCACCTTGAGGCGGACAACTTCGCAGGATCGTGTTCCCCTTCTTCCGAGGATCACGCTATGCTAATGGGAGGTTCGTCCCACGGGGAGTGTTGCGATGGTTCGCGCTTTGCTTGTTAGCTGCTGGCTTTTGACGTTCGGCGGGATGGCGGTTGCGGGTTCGGCAGACCCGGCTTCCCTGGTTGTTTCGCCCGAGCAAGTTGCGAAGGCGCGCGATCTCGTGCGGCTGTTGGGCAGCGATTTTTACCGCGACAGGGACACGGCCACGCGGGAATTGGAAGCAATGGGTCGGCTGGCAATGCCGGCGCTGATCGAAGCCCGGTACCACCCGGACCCCGAGGTGCAAAGCCGCGTCGCGTGGCTTTATCCGCTGGCCGTTTCGGACGAACTCCAAGAACGCATTGCGACTTTTCAACTCGACGCCCAAAACAAGTATCAGCACGACTTACCGGGCTGGTCCTGGTTCCGCCTGGTTGTCGGGGATGAACTCTCGACACGCGATTTGTTCGTCGAGGTGTTGAAAAACAAGGCCAATCACGATGTGTTGTTGGCACTCGGTAGCGTCCATCCGGACAAGACGCTGGGGTTGTCCGCGTTGGTGGGGGGTTCAGCAACGGTCGGGGCCTATCGGCCAACGGGGCTGGCACTGTTCCACGCGATTACGAACCGCCGCCAACAACTCCAGTTTCAAATGATGCCGCCGTTTCCGCACCGCCCCAACGCCCAGGCAGTCGCGCCGAAGCTACCCGACTTGGCGTTGCTGCTTTTGGCGGAATCCATTGCGATCGAACGCGATGGATTCGT
>JAYSXU010000498.1:0-3999 GCA_043716965.1 Fimbriiglobus sp. | reverse complement strand
CAGTGTCGATTGGCAGTTTAAGGTGGACGACGCCCGATTGAAACTGAAGTCGATCTACCCGAAATTAGAAGTGTGACAAAGCACTAGCCCATTCGGGGCATTCAGGATGTTCACATGCGATTTGATCGAGCTGCGAACAATCACATTACCCAACTCAACGATCTCACCACCAACTTGATTGAATGCATAAGTGACCCCCACTGTTCCGCCAAGTGCGATTTGGTGCGTCCGATCTGCCTGTCTCCAACTGAAGCCGCCGGATTTCGTAGGCCCCAGTATCCCGAGTCCGGATTCGTCGCTGCCGACGCCTTGAATCGCAGCAGTATCATCAATCCTGTTTGACACGAGCATTTGTGAGTCAGACATATACCATCCATTCTTTGAGTCCGTTCCGGTACACCTCACCAAGTCAATCACACTGCTTGGATCATTGTACCCTCTGAAACCTGGTTCGTTGTCGGTAGACACATTGGCTGTGATGCGCGGCACTCCATCCGTCCACTTTTTGTTGTCCTTCACCCACACGATGAAGTGATCAGGGTCCAAATCAATGATGTCATACCCTGTTGCCGCATCGACTGGCTTCGGAGTGATCTGCCAATTCGTCGCCTGATTGCAGATGAATGCATTCTCCCACTTCGCCACCCTCAGCGTATTCACTCCGACAGGGTTCCCATCCTTGTCGGTAATCATCACTTCAGGCTCCTCAGCCGGCGCTGCGCACCCCCCGCCGGATTCCACTATGTCCAGCGTGTCCGTCACGTCGCCTTCGTAGTCGCCTACGGGCAGCGCGGCGGTCGTGAAGTAGAAATCTGCTTCGTCTCCCGGCATCACCCCCGGAGAGCCTTCCACGCCGTCCGCCCACTCCCACGTGATCGCGTCGTCGGTCGTTTCGCCACCGCTCACGGTGTAGCTGTCCGCGTCGATCGTGCTGCCGGCGCCTTCGATGACAGTCCCATCCGCCATCTCGACGGTATAGTGGCCGATCCCGAAACCGTCCCCGTTTTCACCGTTGTGGTGGTAGATGAACGAGTCGTTATGGACGTGGTAGTTCCACTTGTAGGTGTCTGGGTCGATCGCCGTGACATCAACGGTGACCGTGGCCGAACCGAACGGGCCGGTCCAGGTGAACTCGCCGTCGTAAATGTCCGGCGCTAATGACCCCATGACCGTCACTTCCCAACTTTGGTCGTTGTAGTCCCAGTCCGGCGTGGCGTCGGGGAAGTCGGCCATGTCCTCCAACAAGATGACGACATCCGACCCCGACACGCTCACGGCGAACGCCTTGTGATCGGACACATCGCCGACGGAATCGGGGCCGAAGAAGTATTCGACTGTTTCGCCCTCGAATTCGACGCTGATCGTGCCGGACAGCGCCTCGGTGGCCGCTTCCACTGCTGTCGGAGCGAAGATCATCACGGTGCCATTGTGCGGGGTATGCCCTGGGTTGATCCCAAGGGTGCCGGTCAGTGTGGCCGCCGTGCTGCCGGCAGTCCCTTCCGCCGGGCTGGGTGCGGCGATGCTCCACCACGCGGGAGTTGAGGCGACGGTTCATGGTGAAGCTTATGGATTCGTGCGGGGGTACACTTGAGCAATCGAACTAAGAATATCCCCTACAACCACTCGTGTCTAGCAAAATTATGAAAGTTTTTTTAGGTCGTGAATCACAGCACTCCAACACAAGCCAAAATCTCGTGGGCTTGTCCATCGGAGTCGGCGTCCGTTTAACATCTGTTGCGGATGAATTGCTGGTATCTCTCGTTTCGTTGTGAGGGGTCTCTCGTGGACGTGAGCTTGGCGGTGGTCGGGGCGACCGGGGCGGTGGGGGAATTGATTCGGCAAGTGCTTGTGGAACGCGGGTTCAAACCGACGACGATCAAGTTCCTGGCGTCCGAGAAATCCGTCGGCAAAGTGATCGAGTTTCGCGGGAAATCGTACCAAGTCGAGGCGATCACGACGGAGGCGTTTGCGGGGGTGCAGATCGTCCTCAGCAGCACGCCGTCGTCCATCAGCAAGCAGTTCAGCCCCATCGCCGCCCAGCACGGCGCGATCGTGATCGACAACTCGTCGGCGTGGCGGATGGACCCGGATTGCCCGCTCGTCGTGCCGGAAGTCAACGCCCACGTGTTGCACAACGCCAAGAAGGGCATCGTCGCCAACCCGAATTGCGTGGCGATCCCGCTGGCCGTCGCCCTGAAACCGCTGCACGACATTGCGAAAATTAAGCGGATCATCGTCAGCACCTATCAATCCTCTTCCGGCAAAGGCGCCACGGGCTTGGTCGATTTTGATGCGCAACTAAAAGCCTACGCCATTGGGCAACCCGTGCCGAAGCCGACGGCACACCGGGCGCAACTGGCGGGGAACGTCATTACGTTGGACTGGACGCTCGACGCCAACGGTTACACCGAGGAAGAAAACAAGGTCATCAACGAGACGCAAAAGATCTTCGGCGATAAGACGATTGGTGTCTCGCCGACGTGCGTGCGGGTGCCGGTGAAGGTGTCGCACAGTGAATCCATCAACGTCGAGTTTGAACGGCCGATCACCGTGGAAGCCGCGAAGCGGGCGTTGGCCGAGGCGCCGGGCGTCGTGTTGATGGACGAATTAAGTGGCGAATTCCCGCAACCGATCCACGCGACCGGCACCGACCACACCTACGTCGGTCGGGTCCGCCAAGACCCGTCGAACCCGAACGCGCTAAACCTCTGGGTGGTCGCGGACAACCTCCGCAAAGGGGCGGCCACGAACGCGGTGCAATGTGCGGTCGAACTTGTGAAACGCGGCATCGTTCTTAGTAAGTAAGAATTTTCTCACGCAGAGTCGCAGAGACGCAGTGAGAAAAGGAAAATGAAAAATCATTCTCCGTTTTGCTTTCTCTCCGCGTCTCTGCGGCTCTGCGTGAGACACGTGTTTAGAACACCCACTTGCGTAACTACCGTATCATCGTCCGTTACGACGGCACCGAGTTTCTGGGCTGGCAGACGCAGCCGGGGTACCGCACGGTGCAGGAGACGATCCAAAACGCGATCGGCGTCATCACGCAGGAATCGCGGGTGCGGCTCAACGCCAGTGGCCGCACCGATGCCGGCGTTCACGCGGTCGGGCAGGTAGCGAACTTTTACAGCGTGTCAAAACTGTCCGGCCCGGTGTTGGTCAAAGCCATCAACGCGAACTTGCCGGACGACGTGTGTGTGCGGCTGTGCGATGTCGTGCCGCAATCGTTTTGTGCGAACAAGGACGCGCTGCGGAAGATGTACCGGTATGTGATTACGGATGCGAGAATGCACGACCCGTTTCTGTGCCGGTTCGCCGACCACTGCCGCAAGCCGCTCGACACGGACGCCATGATCCTGGCGGCGAAGTACCTGCTGGGGCGACATGATTTCCGGAGTTTTGAGACGAAGTGGCCGAACCGACTTAGCAGCATTCGCACCATCACCCACGCCAGTGTGATACGAATCGGTGAAACGATTTGGATTGACGTGGAAGCCACCGGCTTCCTGTACAACATGGTCCGCGCGATTGCCGGAACGCTGGTGAAAGTGGGCCGCCACGAGTGGCCACCGGAACACGTCGCGCGCATCATCGCCAGCCAAGACCGGCGCGAAGCGGGGCCGAACGCCCCACCCCAAGGGCTGTTTCTAATGCGCGTGACTTACCCCAAACACCTCGAAGCCGCCGCACTATGATTCAGTACCCCGATCACTTACCGATCATGCCGTTCACCAATCAGGTCGATGCGTCGGTGACCGTACCCGGTAGCAAAAGCATCACCAACCGGGCACTGGTGTTGGCTGCACTGGCGAGCCGCAACGGGCCATGTGTACTCGAAGGCGTGCTGCAGAGTGAAGACACAGAAGTGATGGTCGAGTGCCTCACCCGACTCGGGTTTGACGTGCAAGTTGATTGGTCCGCATGTCGCATCACATTGAATCCGAACAACTCGGGGCGGATCATTCCCGCGACTCATGCGGACTTGTTCGTCGGCAACTCCGG
>JAYSXU010000497.1:0-4002 GCA_043716965.1 Fimbriiglobus sp. | reverse complement strand
GGAACGTCGATTCAATGCCTTGCACGTCTTGTGTGCCTTTGACGGCAGTTCGCGCACCCGGTGGAATCATCATGTACGTTGCGGCGAAGAAGTTGGGGTCTTGCGGATTTGTCGGATCCAGACTCTTGAGGCTGTTCGTCCAGCTTGCGAATTCCCGGTTCGCGTCGCTCTTGACCGCGTATTCTACCCCGCCGAGGTAAGCGATGTACCCCAACCCACCCAAGATGGCAATCCACCACCCCATGTTGGCATACTTCTCTCCCGTGCGAGTTCCTTCCGACGAGTGAATCTGCCGTCGGGCCACGAACGCCAAGACCACCGCCAAGGCAGGTAGCAGAAGCAACCACGGCTCAATGAGCGATTGCTTTTTGGTGAGTGCCGACACAGCAAACATCAGCGTGACGAGCACATAGCCAATCGCCACGGTCAGTGCCGCCACCGCCGTCCACGAAATGGGCGCATAGGTGGGTTCGGTGCCGGGATTGTTGGACGGTAAACGTGGAGCAAGTTCGGGCATAGCCCACCCGGTAAGCGATCGTGGATTGACGAATAACTCGTGCTGTTTTACCACTACGCTGCTGCGACGGACATGGTTCGATTGGAGCCGCGCGAGAATTGAATTGCAGAGCCGAACGGCGAGGGGCCGAAGCCTCTCGCCATTCGCTGGTTAATCGTCGCTTTTTGCGGGGGCGTGTTCGCCTTGAACTTGCGGACTGGCAACCCCGCCGCCGAAGTACGGCGACGGCAAATTCATGCTGATCGTCATGTTAGTCGTTGCCACTTCGCCAGTCGGGTCGAGGTAGATTTTGTCTTGCAAAATCTCCTGGAGCACGACGGCCATTTTGTCGCTGGTGCGCAAATCCACCAGTTGCTTCGCGCCGGTGTTCAGGGCGACCATTCGCTTCTGAATCAGCACGGACAGCTTGAACCGGCCGCCGACTTTGTTGACAATTTCTTCTTCTTTTAGGTCATCAAGCATCGCTAAAACCCTCTCAAATAAAACTGGTCGCGGATGATGGCTTCCAGTGTTTCGGTTGCTTCGGTCCGGTCGGCGTTCACAAGTTGGTGATCGAACTCGTTCGCCCGACCCAATTCTTCACGCGCTGTCTGGAGCCGACGTTGAATTTTCGCTTCGTCTTCGCTTCCTCGACTCCGAAGCCGGGCTTCTAAGTCTTGATCGCTCGGTGCCAGCACGAAAACCGACACGTGGTCGTAGGGGTATTTTTGTCGCACACTTGCTGCGCCCTGCACGTCAATCACAAGCAGAACGCCGATACCCGCTTGCCGGTGCGGTTCGACTTCCGCGAGCGGTGTCCCGTAGAAATCACGACCATGTACAATGGCGTGTTCCAACATGTCCCCGCTTGCGATTGCTCTTTGGAACTGCTCCACAGTCCAAAAGTGGTAGTCTTCGTTGACCCGCTCGCCGGGTCGCGGCGCACGACTTGTGGCCGTAATCGCCCGCCGTAACGGGAATTTTGCCCGTGCTAACACGTCATTCACAACCGTGGTCTTGCCGACCCCGCTGGGGCCTGCCACCACGATCAACGGCGCTCGCGGGGTCGCACTCATTCCACGTTCTGTACCAATTCGCGGATCTTTTCGAGGCTAGCTTTTAACTCGAACACCTGCCGGGAAATCGTCACGTCCCCGGCCTTGGACCCCAGCGTGTTCACTTCGCGGCCCATTTCTTGGGCGACGAATTCAAGTCGTCGTCCGGCACCGTCGGACCCCGTTTGAATCAACTCGGCGAACTGCTCCAAGTGGGCAGTTAGTCGGTGAATCTCTTCGGCCACGTCGGTCCGGTCCGCGTATTGGGCGACTTCCCGAATCAGGTGATCCGGCTGGACCATCACCCCGGCATCCACGACGGCTTGTTTGATGCGGTCCAGCAACCGGGTTCGGTAGTCCGTCATCACGGCGGGTAAGTGCAATTGAATCGTCTGAAGCCCTTCGGATAGGTTCCGATGGTGTTCCAGCAATTCGTTCGCCATCGCGCGGCCTTCGTCCTTGCGGGCTACGTCCAATTTTTTTAACGCTTGGTCCAGGGTCTTTTCAATCAACGGCCATTCGTCGTCCGGTGGCCCGCCTGTCAGCCCGGATTCCGGCGCGATCCCCGGTAGACCAAGCATTCCCGAAACCAAGTGTGGAAGTAATTCCGGTGAACCGGCTTCCGAACAAACAGTGCGAATTTGATCGAGGTAGGTTCGCAGTGCCGTTGTGTTGAGCTTCAATTCGCCGGGCTTCGCCTGCCGATCCACCCGAATGTGGATCAACACGGTTCCGCGACGGACCGACTTCCGCACCACTTTCTCGAACTCGGATTCGAGAAGGGGATAAGGCTCGGTGCCACGAACGGTTAGCTTAAGGTGGCGGTTGTTCACCGACCGAACTTCGATGCCGACCGTGAACCCCAAACCTGTCGCTCGGGCGTCCCCAAATCCGGTCATGCTGAACAACACGGGTGATGATCCCTAGGTGTGAAACGGACTTACTCGCCGGATTGCATGGATTGCGGGGCACTTTCACTACGCTTGCTATCCCCGTTGGCAACCTTCACGTGAATCATGATGACCAGAACCCAAACGGCGGCCAGATACAGCGTAATTTTGGTGAACGCATCACCGGCACGAGAACCGAACGGGCTGGAGCCACCGGCCCCACCGAACGCGCCCGCTAACCCGCCGCCCTTGCCGCGCTGAATCAGCACCAGGAACATTAGTAGCAGGCTCAAAATAATCACGACCACGTTGAGCGCGATCGAAAACGTCGAGGCATTGGCATACAACATCACGACTCCAACCTCCATTGGTCGCCAAGTATGAAATGTAATAGTACGGTCGGCGTCAACGGTTTCAAGACTCACGATCTAAAACGAGTCACTATTTTGCTGCGGCGATGATGGCGAGGAACGAATCCGCTTTCAAGCTCGCCCCGCCGACGAGTGCGCCATCGACATCGGGTTGATGGAGCAGGGCGGCGGCATTGTCGGGCTTCACCGATCCGCCGTATTGGATTAAGAGGGCGTTTGCGACATTCTCGCCAAATAGGCCGCGGATTTTTTGCCGGATGAAGGCGTGGGCCGCTTGGGCTTGTTCGATCGTCGCCACTTTCCCAGTGCCGATGGCCCAGACTGGTTCGTAAGCGATCACAATGTTCGCCATTTGTTCCGGCGTAATCCCCACAAGCCCATGAGTCAGTTGCGAATCGAGAACCGTTTCCGTCTTGTTTGCTTCCCGCTCCACGAGCAGTTCGCCGATACAGAAGATAACCGAAAGTCCCGCAGCAAGGGCCGCTTTGGTCTTCTTGTTCAAAAACTCATCGCTTTCGCCAAATCCGTGTCGTCGTTCGCTGTGCCCAATGATGACGTAATCACACCCCGCGTCTGCGATCATGACCGCTGAGGTTTCGCCGGTCTGAGCGCCTTCTTGTTCAAAGTGACAGTTCTGCGCGCCCACGGAAATCACGGAGTCACGCAACATGTCCGCAACCGCAGTCAGCCACGGCATCGGCGGGCAGACGGCCACTTGTGTTGTGGTGTCGGGTGGTAAGCCGTCCGCAATGGCCGCAGCCAAATCGACGGCGGCTTGGCGGGTGGTAAACATCTTCCAGTTGCCAGCGATAAACTTATTTCTTGACACGAGGGATACTCCAATGCCCACGGATGATTATCCGTGGGCTTTCGTGGGCTTTAGTTTTGGGTGGGAGCAGGCGCGGCGAACTCGCGGCCCATTACGGTGGCTAACCGGCGGAGGTCGCCCATGAGGTCTAAGAATTGGTGTGGCAACAAGGCTTGCGGGCCGTCCGACATCGCCTTTTCGGGGCAATTGTGGACTTCGACGTGAACCCCGTCCGCACCGGCGGCCACGCTGGCACGGCACATGCTGGGGATTAAATCGGGGCGACCAGTGGCGTGGCTAGGATCCACGATAATCGGCAGGTGCGATTGGCCTTTCACGTTCGGAACGGCGGACAGGTCGAGCATGTTACGGGTGCTGTCCT
>JAYSXU010000496.1:0-1346 GCA_043716965.1 Fimbriiglobus sp. | reverse complement strand
AGATTTCCACGTAGCTCGCGGCCTCCGTCAATTCCCCGTAGCGGAACAGGGGGTCGCGTTCGACTTCGGCAGCCAACCACTGGTTAATCGTGCCGAGTTCCGTGCGGGCTTTGGCACCGAGTTTCGCGCTCAGTGGCGTGCCGAAGTAGCCTTTGCGGTAGTAGCTAGTCAGCGCGGCATCGGGCACGCCATCCAATCGGGAACCGCCATCTTTTAGCATTTGGGCGTAGCGCTGTTGCTGGCCCGGTTTGCTCTCGTTCGGCGCTACCCAGGAGGTGCTGACGGGGAAGTCCCATGTCATTACGTCGAAGAGTTTGACTTGCTTCGCAGCAAATTCCGCAGTCGGGTGAACCAGCACCGTGCCATCAGGTTGGGTGACGATGTACTGGTGCCGGGGGGACGTGCCGCGCCGATTTTCGATGTACCGGGTGAAGTCCACCACCACCGCGAACAGATGCGTTGGCCGGCCTTCCAGCCGGCGAACTGGCCAGCCGACCACGACAATGCAGCGCGGTGACGGGGTCTCGCCTTTCGGTTGCCAATGCAGCGATGAAATGTGCGACGGCGAATCCCGCCGCGACCGCTCACACACCTCCGTGACGGCGCGATCAATCGCCGAACCCTTCGGGATCACCCCGCCAAGTTGCGATTCGCTGGCATCCATGCGAAGCGTCGTCGTATACCCTGCGGGGTCCATCGAAACGAGTTGCGATTCGATCAAGGCGTTGCCGAAGTACCGGCGCCGGACCTTGGCCATGTCGTCGGCGATTTCACCGGGCTTGGCAATCTCACTCGGCCACCGCTTGGTGAAGTCTTGGACGGACTTTTCGACGTTGACCGGCTTGTCGTTAAGCTGTCGGGCCGTTCGTGCAACATCCCTTAATAGGTAGTCGAACTCTTCGCGGATTTCGTTGACACGCAGGTTGCTTTCATCGCTGAGGTCGATGATTTCGTGCTGTGTCAGGATCTCCTGGCCGTCCTTCAAGAACCGCATCGTCGTCGAAATGATCGGCACGGTGACGACAAAAAGGCCGAGCAACACGAACTGTTGCCACAACCGCAATCGCCCCAGCGCCCGTAAGACAGGATCAAACACACGCATGGCAACCACCCACCAAAAGTGCGAGGAACGCCGTGTCAAGTATTAACTAGAAACCAATGCTAAAACGCCCGGTACACTCGCGGTGCCGGCAACCGTTCGACCCCTGGAGTAGTGTCGTCCTGTTCGCGTGGCATCGGGGCAATTTCGTTGGCGACGGCTTCCAGGAACGTCGCTTGCACGATACCCGCATTGACCGGCTTGGCAAACGGCGGTTCGTCGAACGAAATGAACGGCAAGTCCTTCG
>JAYSXU010000495.1:0-4008 GCA_043716965.1 Fimbriiglobus sp. | reverse complement strand
AGACTCGGATCGTCCCGACTTTGCAACAAATACCTCACGTGCCATTCTTGCGATTCCGGAACGTCGGTGATCGGCTCTTCCAAACGTAAACAGAGGCGAAACGGTGCGGCAGACTGTGTCGTGAGCGGTTGCCGCCAGGTGCGTATTTGCGCTGCGAGTTGTGCGATCTCCGTCGCATCACCGCGCATTTCGCCCGACTTGGTTCGCAAGTTGTGTAACCAGGAATCGTGAACACTGTCAAATTGCAGACGCGCCGGTAACGGCTCCGGACCGCGTGCAATCGCGTTGACAATGAACGCCAAGAAATCGAGCAACACGGCACGGGCGGGCCGTGTCGGTTGTTGTTCACCAATCGCCCGACAACCAGCCGGCATGGCCTTCGCAAACTGATCGAGCCGAGTCACGTCGGCCCCGGTGATCGTCGGCGTCCATTGGGCGTACCATTTTTGATCGCGTTGCACGACATCCGGCAGAAACTGTTCTTTCGCCGTCAACGCGGTCGCAAACGGCAATGCTGCTGCCCAGTATCGCAGGGTAATACCTAAGCCAATGCCGGGTGCGAACGTCGGGTTGTTGGCTTGTCCCGCGAGCAAATCGAGAACCCGGTTCGCATCAAACACACAAGCGGCCACGGACCAGGACCGCAACGTGGGGGTTCCGATCGTCGGTTCGCCGATCAGTGGTGACGACGGGACGGGAGTGTTTTGTACCGTGGGCAACCAGACGGTGCTGAGTTCGGAGCGAACGCTGGTGTTTTGGTTGCTGCTCGCCAGAGCCAGAGTGAGTGCCGCAGTCAGTTCGTCGCTCGTCGCCGCAAACGGATGCTGTCTTGGCTTCACGCCAAGCGCACGCGGTTTTGCGTCAGTCGGTTGGATCGTCCGCTCCGCCCAGATGACGAAGTGATGGTCGGTCAAACCGGCTTGAAGAAGCAACATCGAATCGCGCACTCACAGAAGGATTGCGACCGTTATACTTCTAGAAGTTTCAGAATTGTAGGGCAAATACTGTTTCGCTAGCCCGAAGCAGGCCCGTCACTCTGGCGGTAATGCGTCGGGGAAGGTGACGCCGGCGTAGACATTGGCAAGCGCGATTTGCACCGGGACGGCGGTCAACGCCAACGTGGCGACCAGCCCGACGAACGAGACGAGTGCCCAGGAGCCGTCCGGCAGCCGAACGAAGCGTTCGCAGACCGCCTCGTCTTGCGCCACCAGCACGTACTCCGTCAGGCTCGGGATCTGCTGGTAGTTGCGGAACTTGGCCCCGCGATCGTACTTCTCCGTGGACGGGGACAGCACCTCAATGATGGCGACCGGGTTCAGCAAGGTATCCTCGTCTGCGGGGTCGTACTCCCCAGGGCCGCATAAAATCACGATGTCGGGGTAGGTAAACAGCCCCGTCCGATCCACCTTCACCCGCTGATCGCTGGACACGGTTCGGCAAGGCCCGCCCTTGAGTCGAGCATACAACTCCCCATCCAAGTTGCCTTTGATGAAGTTGTGTTTGCGACTGGCTCCCGCCATCGCAAACATCTCGCCGTTGAAAAACTCACTCTTGAATTGGGCTTTCCGCTCGATCGTGAGGTACTCCGCCGCCGTCAGTTTGTTCTTTGGTAAAGCGCTCATTTCGGGTCTCCTGGTGTCCCGAATCAATCTACCATACTTCACTACCCTGGCCATGAGTTCGATCGTTTGGTTGCGGAATGGTGTGGTCTTGCCACTGACGGCATCCCAGGCTGGTAACGAGGCAAGCGTGAGGTCCGGAATTACCCAGACCTCACGCTTGGCTTGACTGAACTCGATCAATCTGATGGGGTGACGTTATGGCTTCTTGCCGCCGCCACCGCCACCACCGCCTGTCGTGTTCACGATGACGATCACACTTGAGTTCAGACCGGGACTCGCCAGATCGGTAATTGAGATGGACTGGCTACCGAGCGTGTTGAGCGTCACGGTGAAACTGTGGACGCCTGCATCGGTACTGTTGAAGCGGTAATCCGCTGGCAGACCCGCGATTCCGGCGGTATTCCCAAAGTGGATCGTTCCGAAGTAGTTCTTCACCGTGTTGCCGTAGGCATCCAACACGTTCACCTTGAGAGTAAAGGGGGTGCCGACCGTGATGTTCGAGGGGACGGTCAGCACGAACTTCGCGGCCGCCCCGTTCGTCACTTCAAAATTCGTCAGCGTGGCGAGCGTGGCCGCACTCGACGCATCGACCACACTCATCGACCAGACCACGGCGTTGGGGGTCGCGGTCTTTAGGACGACCGTGAAGGTGTGGATACCCGCATCCGCAGTCGTGAAGTTGTAGTCCGTCGGCAAGCCCGCCTGGACGTCGGTGCTGGTGAATTTCACCTTGCCCCGGTAGCCCGTGATCGTGTTGCCGAACGTGTCCACCACTTGAACTCGTAAGGAGATCGCATCGCCCGCCGCGACCAGGACGTGGCCTTTGCTGTCGGTGCCGTTCGGAACCGACAGCCGGAAGCCCGCAAACGCACCGGCATTTACCGCGATGCCCGCTTGGGAGCCGATCAGCAATCCACTCAAATCGCGTGCCGTGATCGACTGGGTGCCGGTTGTCCTGAACACCGCCGAGAAGCTGTGAACTCCGGCGTCGGCTGCGGTGAACGTATAGCTGGTTGGCAGCCCGGCCTGCCAATCGGAGCTAGTGAAGTAAACCGTTCCGGTGTACCCGGCTGCGATTTGGCCGATGGTGTCACGCACCGTGACGGTAAACGTGTGGGCGACGCCCGCCGTGGTGGCCGGGTAGCCCGTGACCGCGAACAGTGCGGCGACGGGTGGCGTCGCGGTACTGGACATCGTGCCGAAGATCAACGGATTCGTGACATCCGTGGCGGTGACCGTTTGCGCCCCGACGGTCATGAACGTTACATTGACGGTGGCGATGCCGTTGACCAAAGCAACGTTGGCAGGCAACACCGCAGCTAGGTCAGAACTGGTGAAGTGAACCGTACCCGTGTAGCCCGTGGTCATGTTGCCGTAAGCATCCTGGGCGGCAATCGTAATCGGGCGAGTGACACCGATGGCACCACCACCGCCCGCCAGTGTGAGCTTGGTTGTGGCCGCCGGGGTGACGGTGATGTTCGAGGTGCCGGTGATGACGCCGGCGACTTCGCTGACACTCACATTTTTAACTCCGGCCGTCTTCAACAGCACGGTGAATGTGTGGACTCCGGCGTCGGCGGGAGTGAATGTGTAATCGGCGGGTACGTCCGAACTGGTGAAGTGTACGGTGCTGGTGTAGCCCGCACCGACGAAGCCCGCGTTGTCGAGGGCGGACACGGTCACATTCAGGGTGTCGCCCGCCGTGCTAGTCGTCGGGGCGGAAACGCCGAGCCGAGAAACCGGCGCCGTCACATTTACACTACCGCTGAAGGGGGTCATGAACGGCGTGGCCACTGTGATCGTTTGCGTACCGGCCGTTACTAACCGGATCGACCCGCCGAACGAGTGCGTCCCCGCGTCGAGTGCGGTGAACGTGTAGGAGAGGCCCGTCGGGGCGGCGGGATCACTGCTGTTGACGTACACCGTGCCTCGGAAGCCAGTGACGACGTTGCCAGCGGCGTCAACCGCCGAGACCGTCATCGGTAACGACGAACCGCCGGTGGTCGAAGCCGGCATCGACACCGAGTACCCGACCGCCCCGGCGAGGTTGGACACGTCGTCATGGGCGTTCATGACGACCGTCACTCCAACCGTGTTCGAGTAGGCGAAATCGACGGCACCGTCGCCGTTGAAGTCGCCGTGCGCTCCGGATTGGAATCGACCGGCAGGCGTGGCGTAGTTGACGTTGGGATAGAAGGTGCCGTCCCCTTTACCGAGACTGACCATGTAAGTGGTCGCGCCGCGGACTGCGAAGTCCTGCTTGCCGTCGCCGTTGAAGTCGCCGACTTCGATCTCGTAGCCGGTCTCCGGGATACTGTAGGTGTGTGGGGCCGCGTAGGTACCGTCGCCGTTGTTGAGGACCACGCTCATCGACGTGGCGGAGTAC
>JAYSXU010000494.1:0-4017 GCA_043716965.1 Fimbriiglobus sp. | reverse complement strand
CATCCGCAGCGCGTCGAGCGCGCCCGGGCGCCACTCCAGGCCGCCGGCGAACAGCTCGCCGGTGCGGGTCGTCAGCCACTGCCGGGCGTGGTCGAGGCCGAGCGGGCTGAGGGAGAGCAGCAGGCCAAACAGCAAGCCCTGGCCGCCGCCGAAGCCGAGAAGCAGGCCAAGACGGCTGCCGAGAAGGCGGCCACCCAGGAGCGAGCGGCCAGCGCCGTTCTCGTACTCGGGCTGCGCGAGTCGCTCCGTGGTTGGCCCCGCCGCCGCCTCGAAGAGACGCCGGATCGGCCCGTGAGCGTCGAGCGGTTGCTCGACGGGATCGTCGAGAGCATGGATCAGACGCTCCCCTGGATCTACGATGAGCAACCGGGTGTCCAAGCGCGAGCAAGGGGATTGATCGCATACATCCTCCACGACTTCGATCTCGAAGAGGCCTCGGAACGGCAATACACCGCCGCTCTCGCGCTGTATCGGCAAGCCTCCAAGGACGTTGTCACCAGTGACATCATCAGCACAATGGACGACCTGGCCGACAGCCTAAACCGCCAGGGCAAATACGCGGAAGCCGAGCCCCTGTGCCGCCAAGTCGTCGAGTCGTACCGCAGGACGAACGGAGAAGAGGCATTTCCCACACGCAGGGCGTCCATCATTTTCGCTGAGACACTTGTCGGTCTTGGGAAAATCGCCGAAGCCGAACGCACGGCCCGACGAGCATTGGAGGTGGAGCGCAGCGTAGAAGGGGGGGATGATGCGGACACGACCCTACAGTCGATGGAAATCTTGGCGCGAGTCCATGCCTTGAAGGGAGAATGGGATGAGGCCGAGCTACTCCGAGTGCGAGCACTCGAAGTTCGCCGCCGCGTGAATACCGCCGAGTCCGAGCTGAGGTTGAACACCACAGAGCAGCTTGCGATCCACTTCCTCCACCGGGGCCAACCCGCCGCCGCAGAGCCGCTGTTGCGAGAATCCCTCGCCGTCCGCGGTAAGAAGGAGCCTGATACTTGGACCACGTTCAACACGAAGTCGTGGCTCGGCGGGGCGTTGCTGGGACAGAAGAAGTACGCCGACGCCGAACCGCTGCTGCTGGCCGGCTACGAAGGGATGAAGCAGCGGAAGAAGACGATCCCGCCTCAAGGCCAGGTCCGCCTGCCCGAGGCCGTCGATCGGCTGATCGATCTCTACACCGCAACGAACAAGCCGGACGACGTGAAGAAGTGGCAAACCGAGCGGGCGAAGTACGCGGAGATGGCCCCAATGCCACGGCTGAAGTAGTGACGGCGACCCCGCTGGCTGCCGGGCGACGGCCGAGATGTGGGAGAAACTGAACCGGACGGACGCCGACAGCCTGTACAACGCGGCGTGCTTCCGGGCCATCGCCGCCGCGGTGCAGGTCAAGACTCCGGGGGGCTGACGCCGCCCGGCTCGCCAAAGACGACGCCGACCGGGCGATGCAGTGGCTGCACAAGGCCGTGCAGGCGGGCTACAAGGACGCCGCCCACATGACGAAAGACGCCGACCTCGATGCGCTGCGGGAGCGGGAGGACTTCAAGAAACTGCTTGCGGAGTTGCAGAAGAAGTTCCCACCGCCAATGAAGCCGGACCCGCCACAACCGTCGAAAAAAGAGTGACGCACTACTGTGAACGCCTCCGCAACCCTCGAATGCGTCCGCGAGTGGCCGGTCGAAGAACAGGTCGTCGCTCATGCCACGCGGGCACGTTGATGCCACAAGTGATTTATCTGGCCGAAGCCGCCGATGATGTCGCCCCCTGGCACATCGGGCCGACGCTGGAATCGCGATGCGAATGGCATGCGATGTTTCCGTCGCACGCCAAGTTTGCAGTTCGATGCTGGCACCGCGCTTTCGACTTCGGTAACATGTCACTGTCCGACTGCTCTACCACTCCCTTTTATCTCTGAGGTATCTATGCTCTTCGAACGAGGATCGCTCTCGCGTCGCGGGTTCATGACGAACTCGGTTGCGGCACTGACGGCGGCGGGGTTGCCGTTGTGGTACGCCAAAGAAGTGTTCGGTGCCGACGCGGCCACGGCGGCCACGGCAGCCAAAGCCACTTCCGCTAACAGTAAACTGCGAGTCGGTTTCATCGGCATCGGCAGCCCGCAGAGCCGTAACTACGCGCTGTACGGCGCGGCCAAAAGATTCAGACACGTCGACTGTGCCGCGATCTGCGACGTCGATTTGCGCCACGTCGATCGGGCCGTCAACACGTTCCTGTCCGATGGCTACACGCCACGGGTTTACAAGGACTTTCGGCAGGTAAACGCCAGCAAGGAAATCGACGCGGTCTGCATCGCGACGCCCGACCACTGGCACGCGCTCGTGGCGATCGACGCGCTCCGCAACGGCAAAGATGTTTACTGCGAGAAGCCGCTCACGCTGACGGTTGAAGAAGCGCTTCTGCTAAAAAAGGTCGTGAAAGAAACCGGTCGCGTTCTGCAAACCGGCAGCCAGCAGCGCAGCGAAATGGGCGGCATGTTCCGCCTCGCCGCCGAGGTCGTTCGCGCCGGTCGCGTCGGCAAAGTGAAGCGGATCGAGTGTCGCATTAACGGCAACCCGCAGAGCGGGGCGATCACCGCTGTCGATGCGCCGAAGGAACTCGATTGGGACATGTGGCTCGGGCCGACGCCGAAAGTGCCGTACCGCTTGAAGGACGGCAAAACGAACTGCCACTACGAATTCCGCTGGTGGTACGACTACAGTGGCGGCAAAATGACCGACTGGGGTGCCCACCACATCGACATCGCACAATGGGCGCTCGGAATGGACGACAGCGGCCCGATCGGCGTCGAAATGCTCAAGGCGACCGCACCGTATAGCAAGGGCGACGGTTACAATTGCCACGAGAATTTCCAGGTGAAATACACTTACGCGAACGGCGCGGAAGTCGTGGCGATGTCCGGTGGTGGCACCGACGTCAAAGGTCTCGTTCGGGCCGACGGCAAACCGGTCACGAAGAAGGTCAAGAAGAAGATCAAGGGCGACGATGGCGAGACCAAGGAAACGACGGTCGATGTGCCCGTCGAGTTCATTAGCGGCGACGAAAACGGCGTGATGATCTTCGGCGAAAGCGGCACCGTGTTCGTCAGCCGCGGGTTGTTGCTGGCGTCGGATGCGAAAATCCTCAGCGAGCCGCTCGGCAAAGACGACCCGATGTTGTTCCCGACGCGCCCGACCGACCACATGGGGAATTTCCTCGATTGCGTGAAGACGCGCCAGCAGCCGATCTGCCACGTCGGCGTCGGCGGCGGTTCGGTCATCGTCTGCCACATCGGCACGATCGCTCTCCGCACCGGTAAGAAACTCGCATGGGATCCGAAGACGCACGTCTTCGACGATACCCAGGCGAACAAGCTGCTTTCCCGCGAAATGCGCAAGCCGTGGAAGTTCGACGCGTAAGCGAATGCACCCTGCGAGTTGGCACTCGCAGGGTGTTTTTTGTGGGCACGACTGGCCTGGCGGTGTGGCTCGGTCGTGCGTTTTTGCAACCGTGCGGATCGGTGCCGAATCACCCCGCGGTCGTCGAATCGGCATGGGTGGCAACTCTCCTCTGGTTCCTCGGCATCTCCTCGCTCCTTCGCTGTCACCGCACTGTCACCAAGCCAGTATGGGCTACCGGTGCGGCGTTCCAACTCCTGCACGTGGCCATCGCGTTTCATTCCGCACACGGCTGGTCGCACGCCGCCGCTTTCGAGCACACGCGAACGATCGGTGGCTTCGGCGAAGGCGTCTTCGTCAACTACGCCTTCACCTTACTTTGGTGCGTCGATGCCATTTGGTTATGTTGCGATTTTGAAAGCTACCGTCGCCGACCGCGTGGGTGGAATTGGGCGATCCACGGCTTCATGGCGTTCATCGTATTTAACGCCGCCGTCGTCTTCGGCTCGTGGACGGCACGAGGTGTCTTTGCGATCGGCTCGGCCATCGTTTGGTACGCAATGTCTGCGCGTCGAAGCGAAACCGTAGGGGCACAATATACTTCGAGCGGGGTGATTCGATA
>JAYSXU010000493.1:0-4022 GCA_043716965.1 Fimbriiglobus sp. | reverse complement strand
CCAACTCGGCTTCCGCGCGGACCTCATTCTGCCCGGTTCCGACGCCCGCTTCACGATCACCCGCGGGTTGTTGGACCGCCAACTCACCAGTGGCGCCGACGGCGGTCCGCGTCGCAACCCGATCGACTTGTACCAGGGTTACGCGGAGATCTTCGCGCCTAACGTCGGGCCAGAAGGCACCACGGTCCGGATCGGTAAATTCGCCACGCACTGTGAATACGAAGTGATCCAAGCACCAGAAACGCCCTTCTTGTCCCGCTCGTACACCTTCCAGTACAACCCGTTCACGCACACCGGGGTCTGGTCGATTACGCCGCTCAATGAAACGTGGACGATCTCGAACGGTGTGGCTGTCGGTAGTGACAACTTTGTCGGCAACTCGACGAACCGATTCATGTACCTCGGCCAGTTGAAGTGGGCGCCAAAGGACGGCAAATCGACCGCGTTGTTCAACGTCGCGTTGACCAACCCGAAATACGACACGGTCGATGCTTTCCCGATTTATAACACCTACAACATGCAGTACACCCACAAGTTCAACGACAAGTGGTCCTACGTGTTTGACACGGCATTCTCGCACATGGACGAGATCCCCGGTGTTGGCTCAGCAAACTGGTACGGTTTTGTGAACTACTTCACCTACCAATGGTGTGAGAAGGTCAGCAGTACGTTCCGTGCGGAGTTGTTTGAAGACTCCAAGGGCGTCCGGACGGGCAGCAAGGGGTTGTACACCGGATTGACTTACGGGGTGAATTGGTCCCCAGTCAAATCGCTGCTGATCCGCCCAAGTGTGCGGTTCGACCACGCAAGCGACAGCCGGCCGTTTGAAGGGAAGTCGGACCTCTTCACCGCCACCATCGACGCGATTGTTCGCTGGTAAACGGTTCCAAGTGCGGCACAACAACTGCTAGCTAACCGCTGCCGCCCGCATTCTGTGGGACGGCAGTTGGATCAACAGATATCCCACATCTGGAGGTTTGTGATGAAAAGCAGCATGTTGTTGGGTGTGATTGCCGTTCTTTCACTGTTGGGTGGTTTAGCCGTCGTGCCGGTCCAAGCCGACGATAAGCATGACAAGACCCACATGGCGATGTTCGAGCAATGTGCCAAGATTTGCAGCGATTGCCAAGTGGCGTGTGACAAAAACTTCCACCACTGCTTCATGCTGGTCGAGTCCGGCAAAAAGAATCACGCCAAAGCAGCCCACCTCAGCGTGGATTGTGCAGAGTTCTGCGCACTGTCTGCGAAGCTGACCGCCCGACACAGTGACTTGGCAGGCAACGCTTGCGAAGCCTGCGCAAAAGCCTGTGACGCTTGTGCCGCAGAATGCGAGAAGTTCACGAATATGCCCGAGATGAAAGCCTGTGCTGAATCGTGCAAGAAGTGTGCAGCGTCCTGCCGTGAGATGGTCAAGCACGCAGCAATGGTTGCGAAGTAGTTTCTGAACACACGAAGTCGATGTTTGATTTCGATATGTCACCCGGCAAGTTTGCCGGGTGACTTCGTTTGGCAGTGAACTTCCCGGCCTCTCGGTGTATCGTTACTCCTGAGCCTCGTGACGGCTTTGGATAGGCTCCGCAAATAATCCGTCGCACCCTTCCTATGGCTGATGCCAAACTCCGGTCTGCAATTGCGTTTGAAGCTGCTCGCTTGATGTACGAACGGGTGGAGTCGGAATACTTCACCGCGAAGCGTAAAGCGGCCAAGCGGCTTTGCCGCAACGACCTCAAACCCAGTGACTTGCCGTCTAATGCAGAAATCCGCGATCAAATCCAAACCTTTGCCCGGCTTCACGAAGGTGATGCCCGCACGAAAAACCTGATGCAGATGCGGTTGCACGCCCTTCGCATGATGCGACAACTCTGCCGCTTTCGTCCCCGGTTAATCGGTAGCGTGATGACCGGGCACACCCGCAAAGGCTCCGACATCGACTTGCATTTGTTTTGTAACAGCACGGAAGCGATCACCAACATTCTGGATGAAACCGGACTGCAATACGACGTGGAGCGGAAGCAGGTTGAGAAGCACGGCGAGTCCCGCGTCTTCATCCACATCCATGTGTATGATACCTTCAACTTCGAACTGACGATCTACCCCGAGGACAAAGCCCACTTTGTGTTCAAGTCGTCGATCACCGGCAAGGCCATCGAGCGGGCATCGATCGCCGAATTTGAGCAATTTCTGGCCGCCGAGTATCCCGAATTGAACGTGGACGAGGCAATTGAAGAACAAGAAGAAACGGTCGATCCCTACCAGCTCTTCCGCCTGATGTTGTTGCCTCTCGAACGGGTCAAACAAAACGTGAAGTACCACCCGGAAGGCGACGTGTTGTACCACTCGTTGCAAGTCTTTGAACTCGCAAAAGATGTCCGGCCCTACGACGAAGAATTCTTGCTGGCAGCACTGTTGCACGACATCGGCAAAGGGATCGACCCCTACGATCATGTGGTCGCGGGCTTGCAAGCACTCGAAGGACTCGTCACGGAGCGCACCCAGTTTTTGATCGAAAACCATATGATAGCGTTGGAGTACAAGGCGGGCACACTCGGCCATCGGGCACGGTTGAAACTGGAAGCCGCCGCCGACTTTGAAGACCTCATGCTACTCCGGGAATGTGACACCGGTGGCCGTGTGTCCGGGGCAACGGTCGGCACGGTTGACGAGGCCCTCGAGTACGTTCGGGAACTGGAACGGCAGAACTCTGGCAAATAAGGTTCTTTGCATGTGGCGTCTGATCTTATGTGTGATTTCATTGGTGTCGCCATCGCTCGCCGTTGCCCAAACAGCAGCGTGGAGTGGCTACGCGGGCGATTCGCAACACATGGCAAACTCGGCGGTGGCCTCCCAAACGCTCGGGGGCATTCGTTGGCAAACACCCGTGGACTTGGCACCAGTATACAGCGGTAACGATCTGTTGATTCATTACGGTTCTCCCACCATCACTGCGGCAAACACGGTCGTTGTCCCGGTGAAAACCGGGGCGCTTGACGGCTTCAAAATCGAAGGACGGTCCGGTACGACGGGCGCCTTGCTGTGGACGCAAACCACGGACTACGCCCTGCCGCCTCATGCCTGGACCCCGAGCTATTCGCCGACCATTGCACCTGGGAACAAAGTCTATTACCCAGGCGCAGGCGGTACGGTTTATACACGTGGGAATCTCGATTCCGCAGGGGCAACGACGCCAACCCAACTCGCGTTCTTTGGCAACAGTACGTACACGGGCAGCAAAGCCGCCTACGATACGAACGTGTTCATCAACACGCCGATTACGAGTGACAATAGTGGCAACATCTTTTTTGGGTATCAAGTCAAGAATTCTGCGTTAGTCGGCGGGTTGCAGAGTGGGTTAGCGAAGATTGATTCCAGTGGCAACGGCTCCTTCGTGTCGGCGTTAACGCTGGCTGGCGGCGATGCCGGGATTACGAACATCGCCCAAAACTCCGCACCGGCGATCAAGTCCGACGGGAGCAAGCTGTACGTCGCGGTCACGACCGCCGACAGTATTTCCAGTCACTACGGGAACGGTTATTTGGTTTCAGTGAATCCGGCGACAATGTCGGTGTTGAATCGGGTTGATTTGCGTGAGCCGGCGGCACCGACCACCACCCGTTCCACCATACCGAATAGTGGATCAGCATCACCCACGATTGGCCCCGACGGCCGTGTCTTTTTTGGGACGCTGGAATCCCCAGTCAGTACCAGCAAAGGGTGGATGCACCAGTTCAATGCGGACCTCACGTCCGCCGGAAAGCCGGGGGCGTTCGGTTGGGACAACACGCCCTCCATTGTCCCCGCGACAATGGTGCCGTCGTACACCGGCAGTTCAAGCTATTTGTTGATGACGAAGTACAACAACTACGCCGGGCTGGGTGGCGACGGCGTCAACAAGCTTGCCATTCTGGACCCGAATGCCACTCAGGTTGACAGCCGTTCCGGACAGGTTGTGATGAAGGAGGTATTATCTATCGCCGGCGTGACGCCCGATGCGGAGTTTCTAGCAAATCATCCGAACGCGGTCC
>JAYSXU010000492.1:0-4025 GCA_043716965.1 Fimbriiglobus sp. | reverse complement strand
TTGTTTTTCACTTCGTTCGTTCCTGTCGGGCCTCGCAAAGCCTCGACCACGACCTACAAAACCCGTCGCATGTCTACTTTCCCAATTCTTCGGCACGGTGTGTCGCGGCTTCGACGGCGTCCATCAGAATGCCACGGAGTCCGCCCCGTTCGAGGGCGTGCAGACCGGCAATGGTGGTTCCGCCGGGGCTGGCAACGGCGTCCTTTAATACGCCGGGATGCAGGCCGGTTTCGAGGACCATTTTGGCGGAGCCGAGGACCGTTTGCGCGGCGAGTTTCATCGCCACTTCGCGGGGTAAGCCCATTCGCACGCCGCCATCCGCTAGGGCTTCGATCATCACGTAAACATACGCCGGGCCGCTGCCGCTTAAGCCGGTCACGGCGTTGAGCAAGTGTTCCGACACAGCAAACGCTTGCCCCACGCTGCCGAACAGCTTCGCTACTAACGCGGCATCGTCGGCGGTGGCTGCTGGACTGACTGCAAACCCACTGGCGCTTTCGCCCACCAGACATGGGGTGTTTGGCATCACGCGAATCAGTCGTGTTTCGCTGCCGAGCACATGTCCCAGTTGTGTCAGTGTCACGCCCGCCGCGATCGAGATGACCACGTGCTGGGGCGTAAGGTGAGAACGAATTTCACCAAGCACGTTCTGGATAGTTTGCGGCTTGACCGCGACGACCAAGATCGTTGCGGCTTGCACCACTTCGACATTGTGGGAAGTGCTGCGAACACCCGTTGTCTGCGTGAACTTCTCGCGTGCCAGTGGGAACGGATCACTGGCGAGGCTCGTGGCGGCGTCCAACAGCCCTGCCGTTGTCCAGCCTTTGGCGAGCGCGGTCGCTATTTGCCCCGCACCGAGGAAGCCGATCGAAAGTGGTGTGAACGGGACCGACATCAGCGGCCTCCGGAGTCCAAATCCAAAAGAGTAGTGTATCACCCGCGGCAAGTAGTTGGAAACGCTGGCATTCAATACCCGGACCGGATATACCCTTGGTAACTCCCCGCAGCACCTATCGAAGGCGACCACTAATGCCCGATGTCAAGCAGCCGTCCGGTTGGGCCACGCTCAGACTTTTAACGCCATACCACTGGTTCGTGTTTGTCATCTGTTGTCTGGCGTGGGACTTGGATTGTCTCGACCAACAACTTTTCGTGCTGGCGCGACAACCGGCCCTCAGCGCGCTGATTCAGCAACCGGCGTCCAGCCCCCGCGTTGCGGAACTGGGCGGGTACGCCACGGCGGTGTTCATGATCGGGTGGGCGATCGGCGGCATCGGCTTCGGAATTCTGGGCGATCGAATGGGCCGTGTGAAAACACTGACGGCGACCATCGGCCTGTACGCACTCTTCACCGGGTTGAGCGCGTTTTCCACGAATGAATGGGATTTCATGGCCTACCGACTGTTGACCGGGTTGGGCGTTGGCGGGGCGTTTGCGTCGGCGGTGGTGCTGCTCGCGGAGACGGTGCCGGACGCCGCGCGACCCTACATTTTGGGGATGTTTCAAGCGTCTAGCGTGATCGGGAACTGTACGGCTGCCGGGATTTCGATGTACCTCGGAAAGCTGGAAGCGACCGGGGCGTTCCCGGCGGACCAGTGGCTGTCCCCGTGGCGGGTGATGTTCTTAATCGGGATCCTACCCGGAATTTTGCTCGCCGTCGTGCAGTTTACGCTGAAGGAGCCGGACAAGTGGAAGGCGATGCGGGCGGCAGAACTGGCCGGTGAAAAGAAGTCCCCGTGGGCGGCGTTCTTCGGTACGTTGTCCGAGATGTTGACCACCTCCCCGTGGGGCCGCCGCGCGATCTTCGGGCTGTTGCTCACCGCCGCCGGCGTGATCGGGTTGTGGGGCATCGGCTTCTTCGCCACGGACCTGACCGGGACGGCGTTGCGGGCGACCCTTGTTGCCGAGGGGTATGAAGGGGATGCCCTGAAAGGGGAAATCGGCTGGTGGCGCGGGATCACGTCGCTGATGCAAAACCTCGGCGCGTTCTTCGGCATCTTCGCGTTCAGTTGGGTGACCGGGATGATTGGGCGCCGCCCGACGTTCGCTTTCTTCTTGATCGCCGCCGCTGCCGCGACATCCTTCACGTTCTTCTCGCTCAAAACCCGCGACGATATTTTCTGGATGATCCCGATGATGGGGTTCTTCCAACTCGCACTGTTCGGCGGGTACGCCATTTACCTGCCGGAGTTGTTCCCGACTAAGTATCGCAGCACCGGGACCAGTTTTTGTTACAACGCCGGGCGGTTCCTCGCCGCAACCGGGCCGTTCACACTGGCCCAACTCACGAAGAGCAGCCTGTTCGCGCCGTATGGCGACGATGCGTTCCGGTACGCCGGGGTCACGATGTGCATCGTGTTCATCCTCGGCTTGTTCGCGCTACCTTTCCTGCCGGAAACTAAAGGCAAGCCATTGCCTGAATAGAATGGGAATTTGAATTCAACGAGAGGTCTTACGCCGATGACGATTCCGGATTGGTTGCAGAAGCGTGACGGCAGCTTGAAGGTTGGCATCCGCGAGCAGATTGTGTTCGTGATGCTGAGCAATCAACCCAGCTACCGCCTCGAAGTTCGCCCCGCCCAGGGGGTACACATTTGCACCGTGGTGCAAACTAACAACGGCAAGCGCCTGGACGACGACACCACATATGCCACTGTCAGTGAGGCCATGCAGGGCGGGTTGGAACAGTTGCGGACCAAGTTGGGTTGGTAATGTGGGTGGAAAGCCCATGAACGATCGTTCATGGGCTTTCCGGGAAACTTATTTCCCGACTGCTTTCTTCAACTCACTCACCACACCACTCACATCTGTGTCGTTCACCGAGATGAACGCGAACGACTTCACCACTTTGCCTTTGTGAACCACAACGGCCGTCAGGTGCGCGTCGGCGTTGATGCCCCAGTTGTTGGGGCCGGTTTTTTCGCCGGAGAAGACAGTCAGGGCTGTCTTCTCAAACTTCAAGCTCGTCTGAAGTTTGGGCATGTACTCTTTGTGCTTGTCCACATCCCCGCCCAACCACACGGCCACGCTTAAGGCTTTGTCATTCACGTCGCCGAGTTTGCCATCAAGTCCTTTCAGGAACCGGGCCATCGGTCGGCTGAAGTGTTCTGATTGCACGAAGAGGTAGACGGTGGGCAACTCCTTGCGTTCGGCGGTGTAATCGACTTCTTTATTCTCCACAGGGCCGAGGACCGCGAACACGTTTAGTTCCTTGACCGCTTCCCCGGCTTTCGGGCCGGATTCGACATCGGCACGAGTGAGGGGCGTGAACACCAGGAGCAAACACATCGCCACGAATGGCTTCAACATGGGACTGACTCCAATTCCGAGAACGGGGTGATCGAGAGCGGATACTCCGCGATGGAGAGGCCGAGTGTTGGGATGGCGTGCAACCGACGCCAGGCTTGTGTCAGCCGTGCTTCCTCTTCGTGGACATAGTCGCAGTCCAAGTTCGATTTGGCGAACGGTCCGACACATTCAACACATGGGAATTGTGCGGCAACGATGTACTGAGCGACCACCGGGTTACAGCGAATGTGGCGTTCGGGCATCAAGTGCAACACGTCCAGCGGCACCTCACCCAAGATGTACCGCAAGTACAAATCGGAGTCGAGAATGATGGCCACATCCTGACCACAGACATCGCACAAATACCCTTCGTCACAACGTGCCATTTTCGCCCTCGGCAACAGTCTGCCATGATTCGCCTCTAAAAGCTGCTATATTATCAGGAACGAGAATGTGTGTGGGTAGATATGATGGCGGTATTAGATCGGTTTCGGTTGGACGGGCGGACCGCAGTCATCACGGGCGGCAGTCGCGGGCTAGGCCGAGCGATGGCCCAAGCTCTCGCTGAAGCTAGGTCTGATATTGTTCTGATCGGGCGAGACTTGGAATCCCTGACCGTAGCGAAACAGGAACTGAGTTTATTAGGTCGTCGAGTGTCTATTGTCGAAGGTGATGTAAGTACGCCACATGGAGCCACAGAAGCGTGTCAGCGTGTGCTGAACCTTGGTCAACCGATT
>JAYSXU010000491.1:0-4033 GCA_043716965.1 Fimbriiglobus sp. | reverse complement strand
CGGTCTGAAAACACGATTGATAAGTACGTCGAGGAAATCGAGCGGCTCCGAAAACGTCCACAAGATGGCACTCCTCTGAAAGCGCGGCCGGTTGTCAGAAAGGCGGAACCCGTCGTTGTGGAGCCGGTCAAAAAGCAGCGTGTCGCCGGTGAAGCGAGCTTTGCCACGATGGCCGCCCCGGTCGTCCGGGCCGTCCCCACGTCCATCGTTCAGGTCTCCCCGCCCGCACCAGTCCCGGTCTTCTCTAGCATCCCGACCAGCATTCCGCCCGTCGGACCGTCAAGAAGGATTGAAGAGTTACCGCTCGCGCCACTGATTTTCAAGTCACCAGCGGCCAGCGTCACACCAGCCCAGCCGACATCACTCCACGGCGGAATCAAAGTCACTTCCACGCCACAAAACAACACCGAGTTTGCGGCAAGCTTAATGAAAATCTTGGCATCTCCCCAGGCACTTCCACTCGCAGTTGTCTTGCAAGAAATCCTCGGCTCACCCCGTTGCCGAAAAGCCTAACCAAGGAGACCTGGGGTGTCCCCTACGCCCACACCAAGCTAATCGCTGGTATCCTTTCAGGATGCGTCAGGTTGCTTTTATGCCGGAGGGATTACAGCCATTAGCCTGGGATTGAGCGCAGCGACGCCCCAGGTTACCGTTGCTTGATATCTGCTCCTTCACCTGCATGGATTCACAATGTCACGCCACGCTTCGATTCTAATTACCGGCGCCTCGGGGGAGATGGGGCACGGGTTGATTGATCGGCTGTCTTCGCGGACGGAGCGGGGGATTATTACGCTGGACTTGAACACGCTGGCGCCGGAGTTGGGGCGGAAGGTTCGCAAGGAATTCACCGGGTCAATTCTTGACACGCAATTGTTGGAGCGGATCAACGCGGAGTATGAAGTCGATATGGTGTTTCACCTCGCGGCGTTGCTCTCGACACGCAGCGAGTTTTCCCCGGCTTTAGCACACAAGGTGAACGTTGAAGGCACGCTGAACCTGCTAGAATTCGCCCAAAAAGAAGGCGAATCGCACGGCCGCCCGGTGGTATTTTTCTACCCCTCCAGCATCGCGGCTTACGGGTTACCGGACTTGCAAACGAAGGCAACGGTGGGCAAGGTTGCGGAGGATTCGTTCAACGTCCCCAGTACGATGTACGGTGCGAACAAGTTGTACTGCGAACACCTCGGACGGTACTATGACCGACATTACAAGCAACTCACCGTTGGCCCACCGGCGGGGAAAGTGGACTTCCGCTGCATTCGGTTTCCGGGCTTGATCTCGGCGATCACGGTGCCCAGCGGTGGGACTTCAGACTACGTCCCGGAGATGATCCACGCCGCTGCCGAAGGTAAGCCGTATGCCTGTTTTGTGCGGCCTGACACCCGCATCCCGTTCATGGCGATGCCCGATGCCGTCGAAGCAATCATGCGGTTGGTGGACTCGAAAAAAGACAAGCTGACCCGCACCGTCTACAACATCGGCGCGTTCGCCCCGAGTGTCGCCGAGGTCGAAACTGTCGTCCGCCAAGCCTTCCCGAATGCGATGATTTCCACCCAGGTCGATGAGAAGCGGCAAGGCATCGTCGATAGCTGGCCCGCCGACGTTGACGACCACGCCGCTCGCACCGACTGGGGCCACGCCCCCCGGTACGATTTTGTCAGTGCGTTTGGCGACTACTTAATCCCGACGATCCGGAATCGGTACACTTAACATCACAAAAAATTGAACCACGGAATACGCGGAAGGCACGGAAATAAATCGGAATCATCTTCAAGATAGGACTTACGCAGTGCAACTGGGTTTGCCGAAGAATTGACGATTCAAAGCCAAAAACACAGAGGATCACGAAAGCACGAAAGCACGAAATGGAACCCAAGATCATGGATTTTTTCGTGCTTTCGTACTTTCGTGATCGGTTTTGGATTTCGGCATGACTGCGTAACTCCTAGAAGAGTTGCTATTTTGTTTTGCTGTGGTTTCTATCACCGCATTCGCTCTGTTCGATTATTTCCGTGTCTTCCGTGTCTTCCGTGCCTTCCGTGGTGAATTCTTTTTTCCCGGCCTGGAGTCAACCGTGTCCCCACCTGATCGCGTCGCGTCCCTCGACCAGTTTCGTGGCTACACGGTTCTCGGCATGTTCGTCGTGAACTTTGTCGGCGGGTTGAACGCCGTTCCGGACCTGTTGAAACACCACCACACCTACTGCAGCTACGCCGACACGATCATGCCGCAATTCCTGTTGGCGGTCGGGTTCGGCTTTCGGTTGTCGTTCCTACGCCGACTGGAGAAGGACGGGAAATGGGCTACGTACCGTCACGCGATCACGCGCAACCTCGGGCTGATTCTGTTGGGCATCGTCGTTTATCACCTGACGGGGAATTACAAAACGTGGGCGGATCTTTCGTCGCAATCACTGGGCGACTTTTTGCTGAAGACGTGTAAGCGTGGCCCGTTTGAAACCCTTACGCACATCGGCGTCACGTCGCTATGGGTGTTGCCCGTCATTGCCTCCGCAGGCTGGGTGCAGGTAATGTTTGCGTTGGCGTCCGGTGGGCTGCACGTCTGGTTGTCCCATGCGGGCTATTACGAGTGGAACTTGATGGACCCCCGTGGCATCGACGGCGGCCCGTTGGGGTTCCTGACTTGGACCATCCCACTCATTACCGGCAGCCTCGCCTTCGATTGGATGATGCGACCAAAAAAAGAGGATGAAGGTCCGCTCAGTAATTTGCTGATGGGCGGAGTAATCTTGATGGTTGCCGGATATGTTCTCTCGTGTCTGAATCGCTGGACATCACCGAACATCTGGGGATTCACCGGCGACTGGTGGCAAGACCAACTGGCAACAGCCCCGTTCGTCGCGCCACCGGAGATGTGGAAGCTTAATTACTGGGTCATGAGCCAACGCGCCGGCAGCATCACGTATTTGCTATTTGCCGCTGGGTTTGGTCTGGTGGTGCTGGCGCTGTTTCGTTGGCTGTGTGACAACCGAGGTTGGCGATGGGGTTACCTCGACCTGCTCGGGCGTCATGCGTTGGCGGGGTACATCATCCACAGCATGGTCGAAGAAGCTGTGAAGCCGTTCGTGCCCAAGGATTCGCCCGGCTGGTACGTGGTGCTAGCAATCGGCGTCTACCTCGGCATCGTGACCCTCTTCCTTCGACATCTTGATCGCCATCGGCTCTTCTTGAAACTCTGAGCGTCTGAAATCGTGGTATACAGTCTCGGGATGATCGGTCGGCTTCAACTTCTGCGAACCCGGTTGACTTGCTTCCTGTCTGCTTCTAAAACAACGAAAGAAGTGCGGTGTGTTAACGACATCTCAATGCACACTGTGTTTGTTGCTCGAAATGTAAGCCGAAGTGGCGGAATTGGCAGACGCGCTAGATTCAGGTTCTAGTTCTCGCAAGGGAGTGGAGGTTCAAGTCCTCTCTTCGGCACTGACATTGAAAGGGTTTCCGTCATCACGACGGAAACCCTTTTTTCGTACTCGCCACTTCTAAATCCGGGTGCCGAAGTAGGCGGAGACGACGGCGAGTTCGATGAACTCGTAGTACCGAAGGAAATCCACGAACCCGGCGTCACCGCTCTTGGTGGAGAGGTGGATAATGAACAGGCCGACTTCCAGGACGAGCATGACCATACCGACCACGGAAAGCCACGAGCGCACGATGGTGAAAATCGGGGATCGTTCGCCGAACAGGAGTTTCAACCCGTAGCCAAAATAGAGTCCGCCAACAAGCGTGATGCTAAACGCGATCCACCACTCGCGGAATTCGGCAAAATCGGGTAACAGTCGATCACGGTAGTTTTCAATGCCGTGCGATTGCATGTAGACCAAGACCAACACGCTGCCCCCGACCGCGACGAGCCGTAAGACCCACGGCAGCATGTGGCCGATGAATCCGTCCGCGTGGTGCCTTGATGGCAACAGGGTGTACAACACCAGTCCGAGTAAGAAGAAGTGGCCGGTGAGCGTTTTGACATTGTCACCCGGCCAAAACACCGCGAGCCAAAAGTAACTCAAAATTAG
>JAYSXU010000050.1:0-6356 GCA_043716965.1 Fimbriiglobus sp. | reverse complement strand
ATGAAGGACGACAAAACCCACATCCCGGACTTGATCGACCGCATCACGGATTCATCGGACCTCGTCGTTCGGGCCGCTCGTGCCGGACTCAAGAGCCTCACCCAACAAGACTTCGGCCCCCCACCGAATTCTGACGAAGCCGCCAAAGCGAAAGCCGTTGCCGAGTGGAACAAGTGGTACCTGATTCAAGCCAAGCCGTAGTTGATGAAAAGTTTCGACCCTCACTTGCGTGGCGTGCGCAAGTCGGGGTATACCGCTCGTTCTTCAACAGAACTAACGGCAGGCGATCGAGGGGGGCACAGGACGTGGCGCTCAAACAACCGGGTCAAGATGACCACTACGAATCCAACGGGCATGTCGATCAGTCGGGGGTGGAATTGCAAGCGTTGCGGGCGGGGTTTGGCACCGTCTTGAAGCCCAAGCCGGAGCGGATGGACAAGCTGCCACTGTTTTGGCAGGTGTTCGGCGGGACCATCCTCAGCATCGCGGCCCTTGCGTTCGTGACGATCTACAACAACCTCACGTCAAACATCACCGAATTGCGCACAGAATTGATTCGGACTAATGCCGATCTGCGGAGTGAAATCGCCCGCACCAACGAAGCCCGTGGGGATCTCGTTCGCAAGGACGAATTCACCACCCGCAACACCACGGTATGGGACGGCATCAAAACACTCCAGGCGCAAAACAACACGCAGTTGACCACGTTGTCCAGTCAACGCGCCGAATTGGACACTTTGAAAGAGCGGTTGAATCGCCAGTCTGCGGATTTGGAGACGCTCAAAAAAGATCAAGTCTTGTCAACAGGCACCCTGAAAACCGAACTAGTTGGCGTCGATAGCATCAAAGAAAAGCTGACCGCCTTGGTGGCCGAACTGAAGAGTACCCGCGACGAAGTCCAGCGAATGCGCATGGAACTGGATCGCAACCAAGCCTATGACAACGAGCGAAAAGACTCCCGCGACAAACAGTACAAGCAGTTCGACGAGATCGTCAAAGAGTTGCAAAAGGGGATGCAAGATTGCCGCGAGAAACTCGCGCGGATGGAAGGCCAATACGGACCACCTGTGAGTAACCCGATCATCCCAAAGAAAGCCAACCCGCCGCGAAGCAAGTCCGACGAAACGCTTCCGCCACCCACGCCGAAGCTCGATTGAGCCGGGATTTTCAGCAGCGTTTTACCCGAAACAACCCGGTCATTGGCCGGGTTGTTTCGGTTTCCTGTCAAGGAACCGGGTGCGTGTTGTAGAATAAAATCACTATGGAACGTCTCAATAAATATTTGGCCCATTCCGGCACCGGCTCCCGACGGCACTGCGACGAGTTGATCGCCGCAGGCCGCGTGAAGATTAACGGCGTGACGGTGCGGGAACTCGGCATCAAAGTCGATCCGGCGATTCAAAAAGTCTCCGTCGATGACCAACCCGTTCGCGTGGAGCGGGTGGTTTACTGGGCGGTCCACAAGCCGCCCGGCTACCTGTGTACCAACCACGACCCCAGCGGTCGGCCCCTGGCCGGCGACTTGATTCCGCACGTCGATCAACGGGTTTACACCGTTGGGCGGCTGGACGAATCGAGCGAAGGCCTATTGTTGATGACCAACGACGGCGAGTTGGCCAACGCACTGATGCACCCACGGTTTGGCGTCGAGAAGACGTACAACGTCCTCGTGGCGGGGCGGCCGTCGGTGGAAGATTTGCAGAAGCTGTTGGACGGGGTGTGGCTCAGTGACGGAAAAGTTCGCGCGAAAAGTGTGCGGCGGATGAAGCCACAGGGCGACAGTACGTGGCTGCGAATTGTGCTGTCCGAGGGAAAAAACCGGGAAATCCGCCGGATGCTTGCCAAGCTCAGCCATAAAGTCTTGCGTTTGAAGCGGATCGCCATCGGACCCGTTCAACTCGATAAACTGCCGAAAGGCAAAGCCCGCAAACTCAACGTGAGAGAACTCGAAGAACTGAAAGTCACCATCACGCAGAACCAGAAGCGGGTTGACAAGGAAGCAGACATCGCCCGCCAAGTCGAAGACGAGTGGACGGCGGAAGATCACGCCGTTCCGTCGGCTGCTCCTGTTCGTTCAACGCGACCGATTGTCATCCGCCCTAAAGCCCCACCCCGTCGTGCCGACCGCCCGCCACCGAAGCCGGCGAACCGCAGGGGCCGAACCCCGCGCCCGAAATAAATCACCACGAATAAGACGAATGTCACGAATGAAATCAAGATCACAAAGGTGAAGAGCGATGTGCAAAACAGGAGTTCTGCACATCGCTCTTCGCTTGAAAACCATTCGTGTGATTCGTGGTGGCAAACTGGTTTAACCCGGCTCGCTGCGGTAAGCCCGAAGCCGTGTGAAGTGTGGCCCGATTCGCGCAGGTGGATCGACCCGCAGCGATTCACCAGTCACCAATCTGAAGCGTTCACTGATGGTCTTCACAAACGGAAGTACCACCGCACGCTTGGCTTTTCGCGGGGCACCTGTTTGGCTGCTCTGGGCAAGCTGAAACTTGACATCATTCCAAAGCTGCGCAACGTCCTTGTTGCTCGGCGCGCGGAATTTAGCGAGAGCCACGAGTTTATACGCTTCGTACATCCGGTCGGCTTCGCGTAATCCTTCGACCACGATACTGAGTACGACTGCATCGCAGGGAGCCTTCGCGGCGGCTTCCCGTAGATAGCGAACGCCGCGTGAAACCCGGTTGAGCCGTATCAGCGATCGCCCAAATGCGGCAAGATACTTCGGGGTTCTCGGAGCGGACTTCACGGCCAATTGGTATCGGTACGCGGCCCGACGATCACACCCGTAAGGGTCGCGGTCCTGGGCTTGCGCAAGTTCAAAGTGAATCTCGGCGTTGTGGGGATCGCATTTTTCGGCAATCCGCAAGTGTTTGCGGGCTTTGCGATAGTTCTCCGCCGCCGCAAACAACCGCGCCGCTAGCCGGTGGGCGAGTAACGTGAGCCGTTCCGGTGCAGCCGGGGAACTGAGTAATGGTGCCAGTGCTGTCAGCGCTTGGTGCCGTCGGCCCGCAACCGCGTGGTCACGGGCCGACGCCCAAACCGCATCGAAAAAAGTGAGCATCCTGCTCATAAAGACCGCCTCCGTGCAGCCTGGTTCCGATAGGACTAATCCGTTCGACTGGTGAAGTGAGTGGACCCATCCCGGTTCCCCATACCCCACCACAAGTTGTCGAAGCGAGTCGTGTGAGAAGAGATATACCGAATGTGCCGGTAGTCGTGCAAGTCAAAATCTGATGCCATAGCGTAGAAAGAAACCCGAAAATCCGCTGATTTTTCCTAACCCCTGACCAATGCAGGATTCGCAACCGGCAAGTTCAAGTCGAGTATTTTAATAGTCGATCTATTGCGGTGGGGAACTGGTGTTGCCGTCACAATTCGACCTCACGCCACATTGAGTGCGCAGGGATGCGGGCTATGGACCTTGCTCGATTCGGCCTGACCTCGCGGCCCTTCCGCCCGACACCTGACACGAACGCCTACTTCGCTAGCAGCACTCATGAATCCGCACTAAACAGCCTTCAACACGCTTTTGCGAATCAAGAAGGGCTTGCACTTCTAGACGGCGAACCGGGCTTGGGTAAGACGCTCATCGCATTGAAATTCCTCGAAGATTTACCCAGTGACGTACAACGGCTGTTCATCCCGTCGGCACGGTTCGGGCGGGCTGCGGATTTGTTTCAGACGATTCTGTTCGACCACGACGCACCCTACCAAGGGATGACCGACCACGAACTCCGACTTGCGGTCACGGACTTGCTGCTGAAGCGGTTGAGTTCCGACGTGCCGACCGTCATCGTCTTCGATGAAGCCCAACACTTGACGAGCGAACTGCTCGAAGAAATCCGCCTGCTCGGCAACCTCGAACGACGGACAACCAAGGCCGCATTCGTCGTGCTGATCGCACAGCTTTCGTTACGTGAACGCTTACAACACCCGGATTTGGAAGCGTTCAGCCAACGCATTGGAGTGCGGTGCCAACTGGAACGACTCTCTGCGGATGAGTCCGTGAACTACCTCACGAGCCAGCTTACAAAAGCCGGTTCTCGGTCCGGGGATGTGATAACGGAAGAGGCCCTAACGTTGTGCGCGCAGTCGTGTCAAGGTCGGCCCCGATTGATGAACCAAGTCGCGCATTTGGCGCTGACGATGAGCGACGGAGCTGGGGAACGGCGTGTGGACACCGAGTCGATGTTGGAAGCATTGACGCAACTCGGCGTTAAGACTGAAGAGCGATGTGAAGAAATGCCGATTCGGGAGGTAGGGCAAATGATGCCGCCCAATACCGATGACAACGATTCATCCCATGAAGATAAGTTGCCCGGTAGTTCGGAGATTCGTCCGACACGATCGAAGACGACGAAACGACGATCGGCCTGAACTCATCCTGATCCGTACCAACTGAACTCTTTCTAACAGAGGATACCGCAATGGGACGGATGTTCCGAATCATTACCGAAGGCGGTCACGAACCGTCGCAATCAACCGCTGAGACAATCGAGCGGGAAACGCATTCCACAATGAACCCGTCCACTCTGAATCCGTTCGCAAACGAATCCGTTCCGTTCGTTGAAGTCGGCGGCCCCGAAGGCGTCGTCACTTCGTATGCCCGGTCGGTTCATACCGTCCACACGGCACCGCAACAACGTGTGGTGACGATGCCGATTCCACACCCCGTGACTCGTGTGGTCTCAATGCCGATGCCGATGCCAGAACAGGTGCGGTATGTGCAAGCCCCGGTTCACCACCCGGAACCCCGCCCGGCTGTGGCGCCCGAGGCTCGGGTGCTGTCCGTGGCGTTCCACAAATTTCCGAAGCCAGGCTTGCGGATTCTGCCGACCGGGATCGCCGCCGAAGTGGTGACTTACCACTACCCCGATCACCCGATTAGTGCGGAATACCGACTTGTCCGCGAAGAAATCCGCCGTCAATTTGACACCCATGCGCAACGCACGGTCGTGTTCACGGCCGCGAATCTGGCTGCTGGAACCACTACGGTGTTGTTGAACGTTGCCGTGGCGATGGCCCAAGAAAACGGTGCGCGGGTTCTCGTCGTCGATACGAACATCACCCGTCCCGCCGTGGCTGCCCGAATGGGTGCGGGAGATACACCTGGCTTAGCGGAAGTGTTGAACCAGAGCGTGCCGCTGGCTTGGGCGATTCAAACGACCGCCGTTCAAGGCTTGCACGTGTTGGCCACCGGCATGGGTACCGAGAAGACGTTGGCCACGATGGGCGTCGAACTGCCGCGATTGCTGGCGCAAGTGCGGCAGTGGTTCGATTGGGTGCTCGTCGATGTCGGCGTGTGGGACCACACGATCGGCCGCGACGTGCTGAGTTCCGCCAGCGACGCGGTCTATCTCGTCACCCGGCAGAACGACATCGAGCGAATGGAATACAACCATATGCGGGCCGCGATCGGCAGCAACCTGCGCGGGTACATCACGACGCGGCAGTAATCAATTCCCGGCGAACCGGCCGCGTAAGCTGCCGGTTCGCCTGATCACTTCTTGCCTTGCAGTTCTTGCACGAGATTCGCTACCAACTCCGGCTTGTTCTGGGCCACGATGTGGTCGATGCGTGATTGCGGCACTTCCAGTTTTTGCATCAGCGTGACGATCGACTTCCAAACCTTCTCGCGCTTCTTGCCTTCGGCTAAGTACAACTCGCCCACGTAATCTGCTAGCCTTTGCAATTGCAACGAATCGGCATTGGCGTAGTACCGCTTGATGATGCCTTGCTGGTGACGGGTGTAGTCTTCCATTCCCATGTGGCTGGCTCCAAGAATCACGAACTTTGCAGGGTGGGCTGTATGGTGTCTGGGACGACAATGGGTGGCGTGAAGAACTTCGGGTTGCGGAAGATTTCACCGGAGTCGGACCAATCGGTCGAGGGGATCGAATCGGGTTTCGGCGTCAGTAGCACTTCGTCGATGATGCTCGTTAGGAAGGTACACTTTGCCACGATCTCCGCATGGACGAAGTCGCCGTTAGACTGGATCGGGAACTTGTCAAACACGGCTTTCCGGTACAGCTTGAACGCGCAATTCGGGTCCGTGAGCGGGACACCGTAGACCAACCACGCTCGCCAAGACCGGACATGTTCCCGCAATCCCAACCAGCCCGCAAGTGGCTCAATCGGGATGCCGAGTGCATAGTTCGTGAAGAACCGATACGTTGCACCGATCGCCTTCCAACCCCCCGGCACCGGCACACCCGCACGACAACCCGCCACCAGTGCGGTCTTCTGGTTGATGCGTTCATCGAACACGTTGATGCTCTCAAAGAACGGCGTGATGTCGCTGGGCGTGTAGGGGTAATCGAACGCGGTGTAGAAGAACAACGGGT
>JAYSXU010000490.1:0-4033 GCA_043716965.1 Fimbriiglobus sp. | reverse complement strand
CTACGACTCACGTTCGGCACGCTGGATAAACTTCCAGCGGGTGCGACGGCGGTTTTCTTGGTAGAGTTTGAAGGCACAGGAATCGGAACCGCCCGAGTGCAAGCACTAGTCACCTCCGATGGCGACACGAAGCCGTTGCGCGAAGAGCAAGCGTTGCGTGTGGTCAGTGGGAATTGACCGCACTCTGTCTTTCAACGGCAAGTCGATACATAATAAACACATCGAACACACGCACTCTCCTGGGGCTGACTCGTGAAGATCCCGCTCGTCCAACTCGTTCGCCAAATCGCACCCCAAACACGGGTCGCGGATGTCGCCGCCGAAACCCGGCAGGCGTGGCTCACGTCCAAAGTCGCGGCCCGCATCAAGCCGGGGATGCGCATCGCGGTGGGGTGTGGCAGTCGTGGCATTCGCAACTACCTGACCATTGCGCGTGCCACGGTCGATGCTTTGAAGGAGCTTGGTGCCAAGCCGTTCGTCGTGTCGGCGATGGGTTCCCACGGCGGCGCGACTTCGCAAGGGCAGCGCGAGTTATTGGCCGGGTACGACATTGATGAAGCCCATCTCGGGGTGCCCGTCGTGACCGGCATGGACGTGGAGCAAGTCGGGATGAACTCCTGGGGCGAGCCGTGCTGGTGGGACTCGAACGCCCGCAGTGCGGACGGCGTCGTGACGGTGTCGCGGATCAAACCGCACACCGATTTTCGCGGCGCCTTCGAGAGCGGCATTTTGAAGATGCTCGTGATTGGCCTCGGCAAACGTCAGGGGGCGGATCAACACCACTCGTGGGGCACGAGGGGCTTGCGCGACATGATGGTTGAAACGGGCAAGGTGTTGCTCGTCAAAACGCCGTTTCTTGGTGGGCTGGGAATTCTTGAAAACGCCAACGAAGAGACCGCTCATCTGGAAGTGGTTGACAAAGCCGACCTGTTCGACCGGGAACCGCTACTTCTGGACCGCGCTCGCAGTATCATGGGCAAGCTGCCCTTTGCCACAATGGATGCGCTCATCGTCGGCGAGTGCGGTAAGAATTATTCGGGCGCCGGGATGGACCCGAACGTCGTGGGCCGCATGTTGATCGAAGCAACCCCGGAAGCCGAAACGAACAAGCCCCGCGTCACCCGCATGGCGTGCCTCGACATTTCGCCGGAAAGCCACGGCAACGGCACCGGCATCGGCATCGCGGACCTGACGACGAACCGGGCCTTGGCAAGTATCGAGCAGGGGCCGTTCCGCATGAACAACCTGACCGCGCGGTTCCTGTGGCGAAGCAAACTGCCACTGGCCTTCGACACTGATTTGGAATGCATCCAATCCACGATCGACACCTGCTGGCAGCCCGTTCAAGACCGCCTACAAGTGTGCATCATCCCGAATACGTTGGAAGTCACGGACCTCTGGGTCTCCGAGTCACTAGCCACCGAGGCCAGGACGAACCCCGATCTCGAAGTCATCGGTACTCCGATCGAGTTGCCCTTCGACGCGGCAGGCAACCTCGAGCAAGAAAAGCTGTTCCCCCACAGTGTGCGAGCGAAGCGGAACAAGATTTGAAACGATTCACCACAGAGGGCACGGAGAGCCACAGAGAAAATCTAAACCATGTATTTTTCTTTCTCCGTGGCTCTCTGTGCCCTCTGTGGTGAAACTGCTTTTCTTCGCTTCGTTTCACATCTGCTTGCCCGCCAGCCAGCCGGTACTCCACGCGGATTGAAAGTTGTAACCGCCGATCCAGCCGTCGAGGTCGAGGACTTCCCCGGCGAAGTACAGGCCGGGGACTTTCTTGCTTTGCATTGTGCGGGAATCGACTTCGTCCAGGCTCACGCCACCGGCGGTCACTTCGGCTTTCTCGTAGCCCAGCGTGCCTTTGATCGGGACACGGAGGCGCTTCGTGGCAGTGACAATGGATTGTCGCTCGAGTTTACTCAGGGCGGCGGCTTTGCGGTCGATTGCCAGCCCCGCTTGCACCACGATGTGGTCGCACAATCGGCGTGGGAGTTTGTCGGACAGCACCACGGCGAGTTGTTGCTTCCCGCGTGAATGGGTTTCGGTTCGCACGAAGTCATCGAACTGTTGCTCGGGTTCGCCGGGGAGCAAATCAAATTCCATCGCGAGTTTGCTCGGCGTGTCGTGGCCGCTGACCGCGCGGCTCACATCCAGAGCCACCGGCCCCGACAAGCCGAAGTGGGCGAACAGCAACGAACCGCGACGGGATGTCAACGCCTTCGTGTCGTGAACCACTTTCAATCCGACATCTGGAATCGTCACGCCGCTCAAGTCCTTCACCCACGCGGCGTTCACCGTCACCGGCACCAGGGAAGGGCGGGTGCGAACGAGGGTGTGCCCGAACTTCGTCGCCCAACCATAACCATCACCCGTGGTGCCGCAACCGGGGAAGGACAACCCGCCGGTGGTGATGACGATTCGCTCCGCACTCAGTTGGCGTAGCGGCGTGGTCACTTGAAAACCGCCGTCGGGCAATTGCAAAACGTCGCGGACGGGTTCACTCGTAACCAATGTCGCGCCGCTCCGGGCCAACCGACGCAGCAAGGCGTTTAGCACATCGAGCGCGCGGTTGCTGACCGGGAAAATCTTGCCCGTCTCTTCGACCTTTGTGGCCAAGCCCTCGGCTTCAAAAAACGCGATCGTATCCCGGACACTCAGCGCCGCGAGTGCGGAGTGAAGAAATTTCCCGTTCGCCCCGAACGCCTCCACAATGCCACGATTGTCGCAGTCGTGGGTGATGTTGCAGCGTGTCCCACCGGACATCAGAATCTTCACCCCCGGCTTCTTGCCTTTCTCCAACAGCAACACCCGGCGGCCCCGCTCGGCGGCATGAATGGCGGTCATCAACCCCGCCGCGCCCGCACCAATAATGATCGCGTCCCAATCCCAATTCGCCATAACGGACCCTAATGTGGAGTGATGCAGGCATTGTAAGGACCAGGTGCCTGTCTCGAAGGTGACTGGGTAATTTGTGCCACTTGTGCTGTGAAAGGGTTGCATCCTTTTGACGGGATACGCAGTCTGTACCCGATGCGGTCTCAAGGAGTCGCGCTGTTGTGCCGATCATATCACTTGTCAAGACACCTCCGCGAAAACGAGTCACCAGCCAAAAACTGGCTGACAATTTCGGTCGCGGGAAGTGGTGAGAAGGACGGGGGGTCCGGTTCTCTGGTTGTGAACCGTTGACCCTGTTCGACTGCCGATGCCGGTTGAGGATTTGCAGGCCCCCGACTGCGAATTCTCCTGGTTCTTCCCGCGACAGGTTGCTCGCCATCCCCTTGACCCGCAACGCCCTCGCCATATCCCTTCCTGCACAGCGGTGCCATGTCGTTTTGGTGGATCGTGGCACTTCTTGGTAACCCGTCACCGATTCCCGAGTCGAGCGATTCCCGATGAATGATAGTATTTTGACGATCAACGCCCGCGAGATTCTCGACAGCCGTGGCAACCCGACGATTGAAGTCGATGTGCAAACAATGGACGGCGTGATTGGCCGCGCGGCGGTGCCAAGTGGCGCGAGTACGGGTGCCCACGAAGCGGTCGAGTTACGAGACGGTGATAAAAAACGGTACCTCGGAAAAGGCGTTCTGAAGGCCGTCGAGAACGTCAACACAATCATCGCGCAAACCCTGGCCGGGTTCGACATTTTCGACCAAATCGCCATCGATAAAGCAATGATCGAGTTGGACGGCACGCCGAACAAGGCGAAACTCGGTGCGAACGCAATCCTCGGCGTCTCCCTGGCGTGTGCCCATGCTGCCGCCGCGGTTGCGAACTTGCCACTTTACAAGTACGTCGGCGGCGTGAACGCGACGGTACTGCCAGTGCCGCTCATGAACATCATCAACGGCGGTAAGCATGCGGACAACACGATCGACTTCCAGGAATTCATGATCGTCCCGATCGGGGCCAAGACCTTCCGCGACGGCCTGCGGATGGGCGCGGAAGTGTTCCACAGCTTGAAAAAAGTGTTGCACGACAAAGGGCTTAGCACGTCAGTCGGTGATGAAGGCGGCTTCGCCCCAAACAT
>JAYSXU010000489.1:0-4040 GCA_043716965.1 Fimbriiglobus sp. | reverse complement strand
AACTGCCAGGACAGCTACGATCGCGTGGCGGATGGATACACCCGTCGGATTTTTGACGAATTACAGCACAAACCGCTTGACCGGCAGTTGCTTGACCGATTCGCTGCCAGTGTCCGTGATGTCGGCCCGGCGTGTGACATCGGCTGTGGCCCTGGACACGTCGCCCGGTACTTGCATCAGCAGGGCGTTCCGATTTGCGGCATTGACTTGTCGCCCGCGATGGTGGAACAAGCGAGTCGTCTGACTCCGGGCGTTGAGTTCCGCCAGGGTGACATGATGGCGTTGGCCGAACACGACGGAACTTGGGCTGGGATCGTCGCGTTTTACTCTCTCATCCACGTGCCGCGTGCAAACATGGAGCAGGCACTGGACGAGTTTCATCGCGTCTTGCAACCAGGCGGTCTACTGCTAATAGCCTTCCACATCGGCGACGAGACTATCCACTTGGATGAGTGGTGGGGTCAGGCGGTTTCCGTAGACTTCTTCTTTTTCCGCCCTGCCGAGATGTCAAGCTTCCTCCGCGCGTCGGGGTTCGAGATTGACGAACTGATCGAGCGGGAACCGTACCCCGATGTCGAACACCCGAGTCGTCGAGCCTATATTTTCGCCCGACGATTGGGGTGATCCGATGTTCAGAATTCACAGCTCTAGAATCTTGTTCATCCGCGCCGCAACATCGGCGAGCCACGTCTCGTCGCCGCCCTTGACTTCGGCTGTGGCCCAGGTGTTGTACCCGATTTCACCGCAAGCCAGTAGCACTTCCGGCCAGTCTTCGTCACCTTCGCCGATGCCGACGTTGAACCCGGCCCCGTCGTTCATGGCAGCTTTCGCCTTGGCCATGCTGAAGCCTTTGAAGTCGAACTTCAACATCCGCTTGCCGAGCATCCGAATCCACGTCGCCGCCGGGACGCCGTACTTGAGCATGTTGCTGCAATCGAAGTAGGCCCCGACCCACGGCGATTTGAACTGATCGACGTACTCGACGAGTTGCTCCGGCTTGGTCAGGAAGTTGTTCCAGACCACTTCGATCGCAATCTTCACGCCCGCTTTCTCCGCGTCCGGAATCGCCTTCTTCACTTCCGCCGTCGATCGCTCCCAGCACTGCTCATAAGTGACATCCTTGTTCACCACACCGGGGACCAGCAGCGCCGTATCCGCACCGACTTTCTTGGCGTCCTGAATCGCCCCTCGCAGTGCGGCCAAACCTTCGGCGCGGATTTCTTCCTTCGGGTGCGATAACGTTTTGTTCCAGTGAACGGAGTCGATCACGCCGTGAATTTGAATCCCGGTTGCGTCCCGTGCGGCAATCGCTTCATCCAAGTTCAACCCGCTGGGGCTGTCGATTTCCACACCTTGGAAACCCAGTTTCTTAATCAAATTGAACTTGTCCGTCGGCGTGCCCTTCAGTTGGATCATGCCATATTTGACGGCTTTTTTCAGCTTGGGCTTCTTCGGCTTGTCTTGGCCAAAACTAGGGCTGGCGAACGTGGCGGCGACCGATGCCGTCGTTGCGACTCGGATGAAGTCTCGTCGGGTAGTCATGATTAATTCCTGATCGGTAAGAAAATGAAACTCACCACAGAGGGCACAGAGAACCACAGAGAGAAAACCAAAATCATTTCCTATGGTTTGCTCTGTGGCTCTCTGTGCCCTCTGTGGTGAAAAGATTTTACTGTTCCGTTATGCGAACTTCGTTTTGCCCGGTTTGGCGATAGCTGCCACGGGGTTTTCACCCCAGGCGAACTCCTTCGGCGTGATGCTTTGCTCGGACTTCAGCAGTTTTTCCCAGGTGATCTTTTGGCCCGTGTAAGCGGCTTCGCGGCCGAGAATGGCCATGAGCGTGCTGTTGGCGGAGACCAGACCGTCGTTGAGCGGCTTGCCCGCCCGAATGGACGCGAACAGTTCGTTATGTTCCTGTTGGTACATGTTGCCGAAGTCGTGTTCGCCCTCATGCTTCCAGGTGCCGCTGTCAGTCTTGATGGTGTGCCGCATGAGCTGCGCGGTCCCCTTGGTCGCCATAATGTGGTCGTTGTTGTCGCCCATGCAATCGTTCATCTGGCGGCATTGCAAGAAGACTTTGGCGCCACTGGCGTACTCGTACACGATGCTAAAGTTGTCCCAGATGTTGCCGTACTTCGGGTCGGTTCGCACGTGCCGTCCACCCAACCCACTAGCAGCAATCGGCAGTTCGCCGTTCATCAACCAACACGCTTTATCGACGTTGTGAATGGCCTGCTCGACGATGAAGTCACCCGACAGCCACGAGAAGTAGTACCACATCCGCAGTTGGTACTCCATCTCCTTGGGGTCGTTCGTTTTCGTGGCGCGGGTCCAAAGTTCGCCGGTCAAAAACGTCGTGTGAATCGCGTTGATCTTCCCGATTTGGCCGTCGTGAATCCGCTTCACCGTCTCCCGCTTAAAGTTGTCGTAACGGTAACAGAACCCGCTCACCAGCCCCAATCCCTTTTCTTTCGCCAGCTTCGCCGACTCGATCACCGACTTCGCACCGGCCACGTCCACGGCGTGCGGCTTTTCCATGAAAACGTGCTTGCCCTTTTCGACGGCATACTTCAGGTGAATCGGGCGGAACCCCGGCGGCGTGGCGAGAACGACCACATCGGCAGCGTCGATCGCGGCCTTGTACCCATCGAAGCCACTGAAGATGCGTTCCGGCGTGACATCGACTTTTTCAGGAAACGCCGACTTGACGACGTTCAGTCCCTTGACAGCAAGGTCGTCAAACACGTCCGCCACGGCGACGAGCTTGACGTTACTATCAGCGGCGAGGGCATTCTTAGCCGCCCCAGTCCCACGACCGCCACAGCCGATCAGTGCGACCTTGAGCGTATCCCCGCCGGCGGCATGAACTGACGGTGCGAAGATCGCTGTTGAGGCCGCCGCAGCGGCTGACGTTTGCAAGAATCCCCGGCGAGATACCGGAAGGGACGATTTTCGGTTTGACATCGTAAGAACCTCGGCAGGAAAGTGAAACGCAAGGCAGGTGGGAGTTTATGCAAGTGTATTCTGCGCGAAGTGCAGCGAATTGTCACTCCAAAAATCACGTCATCTCGTGAATCCACCCCGCCGGCGTTAACAGTGTGCGGTTCCCACCCACATCAAGCCACAAGCGTTGCTCCGTAACACACTCGCCGATCCGGTACACTAGCACAGGAGATTGCACTCCTAGCATTACGGCATCGGCGGCGGACACCGTGAAAATCAACTCAAAGTCTTCGCCATCGTTCAAAGCGTGGTGCAGCGGCGTCTGTCCCGTGCGTTGACTGAGGGCGACGGCGTCGTCGTGAATGGGAACCGAGCTTGCGTTCAGTATCGCGCCGCACCGACTTTCCGTGAGAATGTGGTTTAAGTCCGCAGCCAGTCCATCGCTGATGTCAATCATGGCATGGAGGGTCACAACGTGATGCAACGCCAACGCTTCCCGAACCCGCGGTGTTGGTGCGAGATGGCGACCCAAAATACTGCCACCGACTCGACCCGTCATGAAAATAACATCCCCCGGCTTAGCACCCGACCGCAAGACCGCACCCCGTTCCGTCACTTCGCCCAACGCCGTCACCGAAATCACCAAGCCGTTGTCCCATGTGTTGGTATCGCCACCCACAATCGGCACCCCAAAGCCGTCTGCCACTTCCCGCATCCCCCGATACAGTTGCTCCGCAAGATCGCGTGTCGTCCGACCCGGTGGATGCTTTGGCAAGGAAACACTCACCACAACCGCAGTCGGCACCCCCGCCATCGCCGCAATGTCACTGAGATTCACCCCGATCGCCTTTCGCCCAATCGCAACCGGATCAACCTCCGCCAACACGAAATCGACCCCTTCCATCAGCATGTCTGTAGTGACCAACGTCGCCCGTGAGCGAGGTGCTAACACCGCGCAATCATCCCCCGGCCCCACGAGAACCCCTGAACTCATCGGCGTCTGCCGCCGAATCCACCGGATGTAATCGAACTCATTCTCGACCATATCGAACCCCGAACCTGAAAGGGGCTTGTACTCTCCCATAGCTAGTGATAAT
>JAYSXU010000488.1:0-1358 GCA_043716965.1 Fimbriiglobus sp. | reverse complement strand
TTGCGCGTACAACGCACGAAGGCCCAGCACATGCCGGCACGAGTCGCGTGACAAAAACCCGATGCAGTCACATGAACAATCCACCGGGTTTCCGACGCGAACGTGGTACAGCGTTCCCAGCCCCAATCGGTGGACCGCAAACCCACGCCCGCCGATTTCGCAACGGATCTCATGAAAGGCGTAAAAATTCACTCGACGAGCGACGGTGATCCGAAACACGCCGACGCCATCTTTCGCCGGTGAGCGAACGAGCAAAATGGTCCGATCAGGTTTTGCGACGGCATCCGTCCTGTTCGGATTATTCCAAGTGTCGGGTCTGCCACATCAGCGACAACCACAGGGTGGGGTGTGCGGCGTGGCGGGAATCGTTAAAAATCTCGGTAGCACTCCCTGTGATTTATTCTGTACTGCGAGCAGCGATGCGTTTCACCAAGATGCACGGCATCGGTAATGATTATGTTTACGTGAACTGCTTTGCCGAACCAACGCCCACGGACCCAGCCAAACTCAGCCAGCAAATCTCCGACCGGCACTTCGGTATCGGGTCGGACGGCCTCATTCTGATTACGCCCTCGGATAAAGCCGATGCCCGAATGCGGATGTTTAATGCCGATGGTTCCGAGTCCGAAATGTGTGGCAACGGCTTACGCTGTGTTGCGAAATACGTCCACGACCACGGCATCGCCCGCAAGCCAAAACTGGCAATCGAAACCGGGCGAGGCGTGCTAACCGTAGAACTTGAAGTGACCCACGGCAAAGCGTCCCGCGTTCGGGTCAACATGGGCGCGCCGATTTTAGAAGCGGCCAAAATCCCTACGACATTGCTAGGGAACCCGCCGACGAACGCCGAGTTACGCATTGACGACCAACTGTTTCAAGTGACCTGCGTGTCGATGGGCAACCCCCACGCGGTGCTGTACGTGGGCGACGAATACTTCACAGAATCAAAGCGGGATCTCGTCGCCGAATACGGGCCGAAACTGGAACACGACTCGCATTTTCCACGCCGGGTCAACGTCCACTTCGTCAACGTCCACTCGGAAAAAGAAGTCACGATGCGGACCTGGGAACGCGGCAGCGGTATCACGTGGGCGTGCGGAACCGGGGCGTGTGCCGTGTGCGTGGCGGGTGTAGTGACGGGTCGAACCGGGCGGAAAATCCTTGCCCATCTGCCGGGCGGTGACCTCGAATTGGAATGGTCCGAGTCGGACAACGCCGTTTACATGACAGGTCCGGCAACGGAAGTGTTCACCGGCGAGTGGCCCGGTTCAGCATGAAGATTCGCAACAAAAAACTACTGCGGTTCGCGGGTTGGCTCCTGATCGGCGTTGCGAATTGTTTGTTCCGTTCGCTGCGAT
>JAYSXU010000487.1:0-4041 GCA_043716965.1 Fimbriiglobus sp. | reverse complement strand
AGTGCCTTTCTTTCCAGCCATTTTCCTCCAACAACAGTTACCACAGCAACTATGAGCGTTGCGACTGCTGCAGTAACAGCGCCACTAAACTGCGGGTTTACTTCGGAGAGAGCTTTCAAACCGGTTGAAATTAACGCATAAGCTCCGTACAGCAGCACGCCTAGCAGTCCAAATGCCCACGCCATACGCAACACCTTCTTCAATCTAACACCTCCTACGACTATTGTGAAAATACCGTCTGCGGTCATGTGACCGCAGACGGTTGGATCGTGACAATAGCCCTTTGGTCACAGTCACTCAATTGACTAGCGTGCCCGAAACAGATTCCGAGTGATTTGACTTCAGAGGGCTAACAGCTTTAGTTCTATCGTGTACCCTACAAAGCACACCGATGACTTATATTTAAAGTGCGGTCACGAATCAACTAGTCACAAACCAAATGTGGTCGATTACTGTTTCGTTTGCTTGCCTTCTTCCACGTTCGCCTCAACCAGTACCGCATCAACGACGAAATCACCAATGACATGAACGCCCTCGCTCCGACCCCGTGAGGAAGGCTTTTGTGTTGGCATGGAGGAATCGGGGACCACGTCGCACACGAAGTCGCCGACGACCCGGATGTCTTCACCTTGACTTCGATTTGCCATGATTCACCTCATTCTGAGTGGACGTTCTTCGACCAACTCGCCGTCGAACCAAAACTGAACCGAGTACAATCCCGCGTGGGGAAACCGACAGTCTCGAACGCGGAACGAAACGCCAGAGGTTTCTAACGGGTCGGGATCAAACGAGATCATCCGGCCCGAAGTCTGAAACACGCCGTTGCCAGTTTCCTCGGACACGCAGACTATTTTACCCTCTCCCTGCCCGTAACCCTCGGTCAACACCAGAAAAACGCACAATTCTTCAAGTAGTAGCGGATAGGGTGGTTCGTCGGTGGCGTGGATATTGGTCATGAGTCCGTAGACAGTAATCCGACGATCGTTCGTTGCGTCAAGGTGCCAGTCGTCGCACAGGAGCATGTATCTGACTACGGGCTTGATGGCCATTCTGTCCCCTGGATCAGCGAAAGCCTTCCCCCGCGACTTCAATAAGCGATGCCCATGCGGTCTACTGTCAAAACAATACCACGCAACTCAAAGCGGTTCAATCATCAGTTTAACAACTCACTTTTCCCGTCGTTTCTCCAACTCGCGAGTCGTCGCCGGTTCGCCTGATCCAAACATCCCACTAAATTTTCCCCCACATGGTGGCTACGGCTTTGCGGGAATCAGCACCGTGGGTGGTTCTTTGGCGATCTCGCTGAGCTTGGCTTTCAATTTTGCGAGGGCGAGGGCGGTCTCGGGGCGGAAGTCGGCTTTGAAGATTTCGCTATTCTCTTTGTCGTGCAACAGCATGGCACCGTCGAGTGAGACGCCCGCGAAGAGGCCACGGCTGCGCGAGTACGAGAAGATCTCCGCTTCCAGTTTGCCATCGGTGGCGACTGCCGCTTGGCGACCAACCGGGCCGGCGGCGACTGCCGCATCCGCGCCCAACGTGAGCTTCCCTTTGCCCAACAGCAGCCTTTCAAGCGTCTCTTTTTTCTTGAACACCAGTAACACATCGGTCGATTGGACGCCCGCCTGGAAGCCAATACTTGCGCCGCCGAGTTTGACAAACGTCGGGTCGCTCCATTCTCCCCGCTCGGTTTTCATTAACACCAAGCCATGCCCCGCACGGCCACCAATAATGAAGCCCGCTTTAATCGTGCGCGGAATGATAATCACCGCCTTGGCGTCGTCCATCAACTTCGGCGGAATGCCCTTGAGCGGGATTTTCTCCAACTCGTCAAGCACTTCGGTGGCTTCTTCGATCGCCTGAACCGGCGTTGGCGGGCGGCCAAAACTCACCCCGGTGGCCAGCGCAACAAGTAACAAACTCCCGAGATAGTTTCGCATGGTAAACCTCGCAGTGATCGACTGAATACAATCGGGCCAGTTAGAACGTACAGGGTCTACTGTGCAAAATGAAGGCCAATGCAACACCGGGTGTGTCTACGGTGGAGCAGGACTGACGCTGTGCACCAGGGTTTGCCGCAGAAATGTCGATTCCAAGCCAAACAAACGGAGGAGCACGAAAGCACGAAAGCACGAAATCGAACCCCAATGTCGTGGATTTTTACGTGCTTCCTTGCTTTCGTGATCGGTTATCGGATATCGGCCTGGCTGCGAAACTCTTACTTGAATTGCCCATGCCTCGACAGTGAATTTGGCTTGATGTGGCCCAGTGTCAACCCGATGTCACTCACCCACCAACACCTCCGTACCACGACACTTCAATGGCAGGCGACGTGGCTTAACAAGTCAGCAGTGGCGGAATTTAGGGGAAAACAATACGGTTGTTTGATGCCCAATTGTGAAGTGGTTGAAAATGATTCAGTCTCGACACGAAATTGATTTAAGCAGAAGAATTGTCGAGTGCAGAATGCAATTTTGTTAACGTAAAAAGCGGAATTCGCTAATTTTTCTTACGGTTCATCCCACCGTCACAAGCCGAACATAACTTTAGGTCCAATCAGCATTTGTGGAAAATTCAACAGGCCGGACGTGACGAGTTGATCGAAAGTTTCCAGAAAAATTTGGATCTCGCGGCCATTTTTCATTTGCCTTCTCAATTTTATACTGATAGCTTGACCCCTGATCGCTTTTGGGTACCGCTGCACAAGCGTCACGATTCGTACCACCGCTAGGGTCATCCCGATGGTTTCCGGTTCATTCAAGTTGATTGGGATTCGGTCGCCACGGCTTCAGCCTGTTAACTGGGACTCGTTCGACGGGTGCAGCCAAGCGATGAACGTTCTCGATATTCAACTGGACAGCCGAACAAGGAAGGAACTGCCGAAGTCCGAGTACAAGGCAACGCAAAGTTTTTCAAACAACCAAGGTCTTGTCGGACGAAATACACACACCATGATTAGCGACTAAGAGGAATTCTGCAATGACGAATCGTGCTCTTGCCCTGGCTGTACTCGTCACGCTTTCATTGTTCACGCGGACGACCATCGCCCAGACGTACACATTCAACAACACTGCCGGCGCGTGGAGCGATTCGACTCACTGGTTGTCCGTACCGGGGGGGATACCTAATTCGGCGTCCTCCATCGCGCGGTTCAACGGCAGCGCCTCTTACGCGGTGGACGTGGACGGGACGTATGACGTCCTCGCCCTCCAGTACGGTGCGTCCCAAACCGGGCTAATCAACTTGCGGCCTGTCGGCGGCGGCTCAGGCACACACTTGGTGCGACTCAACACGGGGACGGATGCGAACGGCTCGATTGTCGCGAACGACGGCAAGACAACGCTCTACTTGGAAAACGGGGCGGGCAACCAGACGGTCGGCTTCGCTGTTGGCAACGCACCCGAAATCAGGCTCGGCGGTGGCTCGCTCGTTAATCACGTGTGGGAGATCCAAGGTTCGAGTACGTTGACCGTCAACGGCCAGATCTCGGCCACGTCCGGTTCCGGCAATACCCTGACGAAGGTCGGTAGCGGGACACTTACCCTTACCCCCAGCAACGCCGCGCCGCTGGGGGTTTGGACGGGCGGGCTGACGGTGGGCCAGGGGACCGTGAACGTGAACGGCGGTTCATTTGGTGCGGGAACGGGGCCGGTCACCGTGAACACCGGTGCAACACTGAGTGGACGGGGCCAGATCAACATGACCCCCTCCTCGTCCCTCAATACCACAATCAATGGCGGCGGGATTCTCGCACCGGGTACTGGTGTTGGAGTCGGGCAGGGGCGAGCGCTCACAATTACCGGAAATTCGGATATAAACGGAACTGGCGGGTTGGTCATGGATGCCAATTCGATTCTGTCAATTAAGTTGTTCGGGACCGGCTTCACTAACCCCGACGTCAACGACATAGGCTTGGTGACCATCAACGGCCGCGCCACCATCAACACAAACAAACTGTCTTTGGATTTGAGCGGTGTTTCAGCAACGTCCTTCCGAACGGCTGCTGCGGGCATCCCGCGAACGTATCGAGTGCTGACCACCACG
>JAYSXU010000486.1:0-4044 GCA_043716965.1 Fimbriiglobus sp. | reverse complement strand
TTCCGAAGCCGGTGTGAGATTCATACAATATCTATTGGACCAGTAAACCACCTAGTTAAGTAAGATATGAAGCGCACAGACATTCGGAACGTTGCCGTTATTGCTCACGTTGACCACGGCAAAACGACCTTAGTTGACCAAATGCTCCGCCAGTCGGGCCAGTTCCGCTCCGAAGAGTTGGACAAGCTCGTCGGGGGGCAGCACGGCCTCATCATGGACTCCAACGACCAGGAACGCGAGCGCGGAATCACGATTCTGGCCAAGAACTGTGGCATTCGCATCGGCGATGTCAAAGTGAACCTCATTGACACGCCGGGGCACGCCGACTTCGGCGGCGAAGTCGAACGCATTCTGAAGATGGCCGACGGGGCGTTCGTACTCGTGGATGCCGCCGAAGGGCCGCTACCGCAAACGCGGTTCGTGCTGCGCAAAGCCTTTGCGTGCGGACTGAAGCCGATCGTCATCATCAACAAGATTGACCGCCCCGACGCCCGGATTGACGAAATTCATTCGATGATGTTCGACCTGTTCATCGAACTCGGTGCGGACGACGAAACCGCGAACTTCCCAGTGATCTACGCCTCCGGGCGGGCGGGCATTGCCACACTTGACATGGCTGTTGAACCCAAAGACTTGAAGCCACTCTTCGACGCGATCCTCGAAAAAGTTCCGCCGCCGGAAGTCGATCTGGACGCGCCACTGCAAATGCAGGTCATGGCCCTGTCGTATTCCGAGTTCGTCGGCAAAATCGCCGTCTGTCGAATCTTCAGCGGCAAGGTCCGCAAGAATCAACGGGTCACCGTCGTCAAGCAAAAAGACGGCTCCACGGTGCAGGACACGATCGTCCAAGTCATGGAGTTCGAGCGGTTGGCACGGAAAGAAGTGGAAGAGATGAGCGCGGGCGACATCTGTTCCATCACCGGCATCGACGACGCCGACATCGGCGACACGATTTGCGAACTCGATCAGCCGCGTCCAATGGCCCCGCTGACGATCGACGAGCCGACGCTGGACATGCTCTTTAAGGTCAACGACTCGCCGTTTGCTGGACTCGAAGGCAAGCCACTAACCAGCCGGGAATTGCGCGACCGCCTCGACCGCGAACTGCAACACAACGTCGCCCTTCGCGTTCGCCCCGGTGATCGGGAAAGCGAGTTCAGCGTGTCCGGGCGTGGGATGTTGCACCTCGGGGTGTTACTCGAATCCATGCGTCGGGAAGGCTCGGAAATCGCGGTCGGCAAACCGCGCGTCATCACCAAGGAAATCAACGGCAAGACGCACGAACCGGTGGAATACCTCGTCGTGGAAGCGCCGACGGAACACTCCAGTTCCGTGATGCGACTGGTGCTGGAACGGCAAGGCGAGTGCGTCAAGATGGAAGGCGGCCACGGCAACCAGACGCACATGGAGTTTCACATTCCCGCCCGTGGCTTGATCGGGATGCGAACCCGGATGCTCACTGCCACGCAAGGCACCGCGATCATGCACCATAACTTCCACGAGTACCGCCCCGTGAAGGGTACGATGGCGGGGCGGGCCAACGGAGTGCTTATTTCCATCGAGACCTCCAAGGCTACGGGCTACGCCATCGAAGCCTTGCAAGACCGGGGGATGTTGTTCGTGTCGCCGATGCAGGCGGTTTATGAAGGCCAAATTGTCGGGGAGAACAACCGCGACAACGACCTGACCGTGAACGTCACCCGCGCGAAGGCCCTCACGAACATGCGGAGTGCCGGTGCCGAAAAGAACGTCCCACTTCGCCCGCCGATGCAGTTCTCGATGGAAATGGCCCTCGAATACATCGAAGACGACGAACTCGTCGAGATCACCCCCGATTCGATCCGGATGCGGAAGCTGTTCCTGAAAGAACCCGAGCGGAAGCGATCCAGTCGCGGGAAATAGCCACCCAGAAGGTGACGAACATGTTGTTCTGACGCGGGAAGAAATCTGGGACCGCGTCCCGGACGAGATTCGACGAAATGTGAAACGGTTCGAGGCGGTGCTGGCAAAAGGTCACTTCTTGACGAGAAGGAAACGGGGTCATGTTGTAATTAATACCCCTTCCAGTGGGGTATAAGAGGTTTCTACCAACAAGGAAGGCCAAAAAGCTTGTTGGTAGAAACGCCTCCTACCTGGGCCTGGGGAGTGTTTCTTCCGACAAGACGTTTCTTCCCTCGTCGATCCGATGGGGCAACGACGGTCCGCCCGGCGACTCACGGCATTCCCGCTGAACCGGCGACGATAGTCGCCTGGTTAAAACCGACGACCCGCCCAGGGCAGGTCGCCCAGCCGCTTACGCCGGTCCACAGGGTGGACGGTTTTAACCAGGCGACTGTCGTCGCCGGTTCAGCGGGAGGTTCTCCCCTCGTCGATCCGACGGGGCTACGAGGTTCCGGTAGAAATCCCCTGAACGATCGTTCAAAAGCCTTCGCATCTACCCGATTCCCGCTGACCCGGTTTGCCAGAAAATTTCCCGCAACGGGTGGGGTGGGAGGCGTTTCTTCCAACAAGGCCATTCTTCTCTCGCCATCAATCCGTAGAGCTTTGACATGATTCGGCCAACTCGTTGCTTCATGTTGTTGGGCGTCTGGGTTGGGTTGGTCACTCCCTTCGGTTGCACGACGCCCGTACCCATTCCCAGCCCGATCCAAGCCGGTGTCACCGTACTTGGTGCGAACCACGACCCCGAAACGACGGGGACGATTTCCGGGCACATCCGCTGGCACGGGCCGGTTCCGGAACTCACGCCTCAGATCGGTGTCGTTCCGGATGGGGTAGAGTACCGCTGGATTACTGTGACCAACCCGTTTGCACCTGTAGTCGATCCGGCCAATCGCGGAATCGCCAATGCGTTGGTCTACCTCAAAAACGTGGACCCGGCACGCAGCAAACCGTGGGACTGGCCGCCCCTGCGGGTCGAACATCGAGACTTTCAGCTTCAACTGATCCAAGGCGTAGAGCAACGGTTGCTTGCAGTTGTTCGCACTGGCTCGAACGTAGAGATGGTGTCGCACGATCCTGAATTGCACACGCTGCGGGCACGAGGGGCGGCGTTCTTTTCCTTGGAGTTTCCGGAGTCCAACAAGCCGCTCACGCGGAGTTTCGATCGCACTGGCATTGTCGAACTCACCAGTGGTGCGGGGTACTATTGGCTCGCGGCGGACGTGCTAGTAACGGAGCATCCGTATGCGGCGATCACGCCAAGTGACGGGCGGTTTGAACTGAAAGCGGTGCCGAACGGCGAGTACGAAATCGTCTGCCGGGTCCGCAACTGGCAGGTCACGGCGGTCGAAACGGACCCCGAGACCGGGCTGTTTTTTCGCCAAAAGTACGCGGTCCCACTCGAACTGACCTCGTCCGTAATCGTGCCGTCAAAAGGCCGCGTGGAACAGTCTTGGACGGTTAACTTGTCGATGTTCGCCAAAACACAATCCCGACCCTGATCGTCCGAGCCACGACCGTCAGGGAGTGGCCCAATCAACCACACAAAAAACGTCGTGTATTGTCGCCAACGTGGTGCGGGCATAAGGTTGGGCCACTCCCTCACGGTCGTGGCTCGGACGGAAAGCATCAATAACGCCTTGCTTCCTAGACCGAAGTGGCACACAATACGCGAATGCTTATTTATCCCGCGATTGATCTGCTTGGTGGCCGGTGTGTGCGACTCGTTCAGGGGGACTACGCCCAGGAAACGGTGTTTTCAGATGACCCGGTCTCAGTTGCTCAATCTTGGGTCCACCAAGGAGCAGATCGGTTACACTTGGTCGATCTTGATGGCGCGAAAGCCGGTCGGCCGGTGAACGGCGGTGTGATCCGGCGCATCGTGAAAACGGTCGGCGTGCCGTGCCAGTTGGGCGGGGGGATTCGGACGGATGCCGATCTGGCGGAAGTGTTCAGTTGGGGCATTCAATGGGCGGTTCTGGGTACGAAAGCGTTGCAAGACCCGGCGTGGGTCCGCACTGTTGCCGCACAGTTCCCGAACCACATCGTGCTGGGTTTGGACGCCCGCAATGGGTTCGTGGCAACGGAGGGCTGGTTGAGTAC
>JAYSXU010000485.1:0-12282 GCA_043716965.1 Fimbriiglobus sp. | reverse complement strand
CAAGCAGGCTCTGCCGCGATCGCCGAAGTAGAAACGCTGTTCGGTATCCGCACACCTGTCGTGCAACCGCGTCCCACACCCTGCCCGGTTATCCCGACACGAACAGATCCCCGCACGGTTCTTGAAATCCCGCCACGGGCGGAACTTTCCGTAGAACTGATTCGCCGCCGGTTTGCACTGTTAACTGAGAAACTCGACCCCGCGAAAGCGGTGGTGTTCGGGCGGGATGTTGCGGCGATGGTGGAACGCAAACTCGTGGAACTCCGAGCAGCAGGCGAAGCCTTAATCGCGCCGTTCGGCGAACCGCTCGACCTGCCCTTGAAACCACCCCAACCGACCGACCTGCGCCACAACCCCGACCTGGACGATGCCTTCGGAGGATGAAAACCGTGTCCGTGTTTGATGACCACCCGCTGACCGAGCTTGATAAAAAGGCCCGCGCGATACTCGGCGAAAAGGTCGTCGTCAAATCGCTCGCCGCGCAAGCGGCGTTCCAACGGCTGCCGCGGTTCGTCTCCGAGTACCTGATTGCCAAGTACGTCAAGCCCGACACCTGGAAGGACGACCTGGCGAGAATCCAGTCCAAGATCAAGGAGTTGTTGCCGGACCAAGAGCACCGCGAGTTGCTGAAGGAAAAGTTACTCTCCCTCGGCGAGGTCACGCTGATCGACAACGTCGAAGTTCGTGTTGACCTCCGTCAGGGGCAGCGCTGGGCGCGGGTGCCGGCGCTGGGTGACCAGAACGTGCGGGTGCCGCAGACCGTGACCGAACAGAACCCCGGGTTGTTGCTCGGCGGGCTTTGGGGCACCGCGAAAATCCGCTACGCGCCCGAAGAGGACTCGGCCGCGCCGAACGAACTCGTCGCCTTCACGCCGTTCCAGGTCGGTCCGCCGGACGTGGCCGAGTTCCGGGCCTTCCGCTCTCAATTCACGTCCGACGAGTGGGCGGCAGTCGTGCTGCAAAGCGTCGGCTATTCCGCAGGAGCCTTCCCGGACCGCCGGACCCGCCTGCTGCTGTTGGCCCGCATGATCCCGCTCGTCGAGCGGAACGTAAACCTGATCGAACTCGGGCCTCGACAAACCGGCAAGACGTTCCTGTTGCGGAACCTCTCACCCCGCGTGTTCACCATCTCGGGCGGCAAGACGACCCCGGCGAACCTGTTCGTGAACCTCTCGACCAAGCAGGTCGGCATCCTCGGCACGCGCAAAGTGGTGGTCTTTGACGAGATCGCGCACACGACCTTCGGCGACGGTGACGAGACGATCTCGACGCTGAAGGACTTCATGGAAAGCGGCCAGTTCAGCCGCGGGGCGCTAAGCTTCGCGTCCGACGCCGGGCTGGTCTTTACCGGGAACATCGACGTGGACGGCGGCCAACCCCACCCCAAATATTTCCACCTGCTGGAACCGTTGCCGCAAGAGTTGATTGACACGGCGTTTCAAGACCGGATGCACGGCTACATTCCCGGCTGGGAGTTGCCGAAAATCAGCCCCGGTTCGGTCGCAACGGGGGTCGGGTTCGTGACCGACTACTTCGGGGAAGTATTGGTCCGCATGCGCGACGACACGTTCGTGGACCGGGTCCGCGAAGTCCCGTTACACGCCGGGTTGACGCGGCGCGACCAGGTTTCGGTCGAACGCATCGCCAGCGGGCTAATTAAACTGCTGTACCCGGACGGCACCGTCACCGCCCCGGAGCTAACGGAGTTAGTGACGTTCGCGTGTGAACTACGCCAACGGGTTCATCAACAACTCTGTGCGCTAGCACCGGGCGAGTTCAAACCCCGGCTTATCGCGCCGACTGATGTCACGTTGCACACAGCGCCAGACCTTCAACCGCACCTGATCGACCCGACTCAGGACCGGCTGAACGTCGAGCCGGTCGTGGGGGCGGTTACCGGGTTGGGCGTCAAGGTCGCCGCCGGCCGCGAGACCGGCGGTGAACTGATTCTGATTCAGGTTTCGGCGATCACCGGCACGGCGAAGGTGGAGGTCACGGGACTGCACGGCGGAACCCTCTCGGACTCCGTGCGCGCGGTTTACAACCTAGTTCGCGCCAACTTTCGCGAGTTCAACATCCCGGAACAACGCCTCAAATCGCAGACTGTGGCTGTTCACTTGGTCAAAATCGCGGAGCCAAAGGACGGCCCGTCGGCGGGGCTAGCGTTCGTCGTGGGCATCGTCTCGGCGCTGACGGGCAAGGCGGTGAAGCCAGGGTTCGCGTTCACCGGCGAAGTGGCGTTGCACGGCGAAGTCGGCCCCGTGGGCGGGCTAGTCCAGAAGATCACCGCCGCAGTGCGGGCCGGACGAAAACAGGTCATTATCCCCGCCGCGAACGCATCCGTTGTCAACGAGCTTCCCGCAGAAATTAAAGCAAACGTCGTGATTCACCCGATCACCACGGCGCGTGAAGCCCTGATTATCGCTCTGGGTCGGTCAGATCATTACCCGTTGTAACCCCGGTAGCGTCTCAGTTTGTTGCTACATGCCCACGATTTCTTCTCACCCGGAACCAAATGAGACACATTACCAGAATCAGTCCAAGCCGAATCAACGGAAGTGCTAGGAAATGCAACAATCCACGGCGTTTCGCCGTGGATTGTCGGGTTTACAAACAGCGAGGACGACGGGACTCGAACCCGCAACCTCCGGATCGACAGTCCCCAGACGAACCCGCTAAAACTCTACGATTTGCAGGATTTGCCAACGGAAGCGCCGCTCGGTGACCCCCAAAGTGACCCCACGGTTTCGGCACTCCCCCCGGAACTGGCCAACTGGGATCAACTCCCGGAACACATCCGGTTCACCATTTTGACACTTATTCACGCCACTAAACCGACATCTCCAGTCATCAATCCATACCGTCGCAATGATTCCGGTTAGCCTGCGCTATGTTGTTGTTGTTGGATTCCCGTTGATGAGAGAGAAAGGGAAGGGGTAGTCCACTTGCAGAAGTGAGTTGGTTCGGAACTACCGTAATTCAGGTAAATGGCTTTGTTAGCTAAAGGCACAGATTGTAAGTGTCATTTGCGCGGCTTTCGGTCAGGTTTTGTTACCGTTGTGATCTTCGTTCCCGCCGCTTTCTTCATCTCGGCGTGGTGCTTCGCCTCCGCCGCTGCCTGCCTCTCCGCCAGCCTCTCCGCGTGCGGCTGCGTCTGCTTCATCTTTTGCTTCAGATAGGCCAAGCGCCTCGTTGTCTCGGCGAACCGCTGCAACGACGTCGGGGGGGTTGTCGAATCAGGTTTGATGGCAGGCTCTTCCACGTTCGGCACGTCTTTCGCGTTACCGGGGGACGGATCGAGCGGGTTGGGGAGGTTCATTTGTACTTCTCACTCAGGACCGAATATCACCACTACTCTACTGTTGCCACTACACGTCAACAACTACTGGTACTCACGGAAGGAGTTGACCACGGCCGCGAATGTTTTCGGCTGGGACTTCTCGAACCCGGCTTCATCCACGAACACGTCAGCGAAGTGTGACTTTACCTCCCACCGGTCTGCGGGTTCGCGCGGGGCTTCTTGCGCCCCGGCTGCGGCTGCGGGTCGTGTTCGACGAACGGCTCGCCGTGGCGGTCGATCACCACGCCGACGATGCGCGTCCCCGGCACCGCGGGGAGTTTGACCTCGCTCGGCTCGGGGTTCTCCGGGCTGAACTGCCACAGCTTCCCCGACCGGGCCACCGCCAGGGCGTACCCGTCGGCGTTCTGCAACACGACGAGTTTGCCCTCCGGGGCGTCCCCCGCCTGCCGGACGATCACGGTGTCCCCGTCGCACACCCCGAACCGCGTGCAACCGCGCCCGGTGACGACCAGGGCGACGCAGCCGGGGGGGTACTTCACGGGGGTGTAGGCGGCGGGCATGTCGAACACGGTGGACCGGTCGCGCGGCCCGGCGGCGACGGTGCCCGGCGTCGGCACCGCGTTCTTGACGGCCTTGGCCGGGCGGCCCGGCGGGGTCGCGGCGGGGGTTCCGTTGGCGTCCGGGAGTAACAGGTCTTAGGACGTGACGCCCAGGGTGACGGCAATCATCCGGACCGCAGGCAGCGTTTGGTTCAGAGTTTCGCCGTGCTCGATGGCGGCCAGGGTGTCAAGCGGCACCCCGGCTTGGAGGGCCAGCTCCTGCTGCGTTAACCGCTTCGCGGCTCGGAGGGCCTTTAACTTCTTGATGTCGTAGGGCATACCCACTCACTTTCATGCGACACATTTTCGAACCCGAACGTCTCCCTGGATGTTTCAACCTAGTCCGTGACTATGCTAGTGGCCGGAAATTCGATTTCGCACGGTACCGCAGTTATGCATCCTTATGAGTAGCCTGTTTACAACGTCGAGGTGAGCGGCAGATTAGCCTTCCTCTCATCCTCGGAGATTCACTGAGATGAGAGAGGAGGAAGGGGCAGCCCCAGTGTCGTAAGAACGCTCACCATTGCCGCGATTTTAGTAGATGTCCCGAAGCCGACGGTGCAATCCGTGAGCGTCATTTACGCGGCTTCCCGAATCCGCTTGAGAGGACTTCATACAGCGGAGTCGTGAGTTGCAGTATGAACGTTTGCACTGCGAAGGCCTTTGTCAGGGTGGCAGGTTGACGTTCTCCACCCGTCCTTCCGCCCGCTCCCAGTCGCGTGGCAACGGTTCACTATCATCCTCCGGCAAGACAAACGCGGGGGTGGCGTCACCTTTAACACTCGGTGCTGCGGCGGAGGTGCCCGGTCATGTTCCCGCCACTACATCCCAACATGGGGCAGTTATCCGGCGGGCTGAAAAGTGCTTGACTTGGAGCGCCCATGAAGCCAAGTCTAGTTCCAGTATCGCCGCCGCCCGCAGTGATACCCGGCCATCATGGAGTGCTTCCGTGGTGGCCATTTCGTTTGGGAGCTAATCACAGTTTGGCGTGCAGCGCAAGCATAACTCACGAAAACGCCTGCATCATTACCCGCCGAATCTGCATAAAGCCAAAAAAAATTGAGGTGGTTTATGCTCAAATCGGGTTTAATGTGGTTCGACTTCCGAACGAACAAGGCCTCACAAAACCAGAAGTGCCCCATGTCATTATGGGTGGTTCGCGCGGGCCGATTCGGTGAACAGCAAGAGACGGCGATCAGCCAGTCCATCGTCTGTCACGGCTGGAACGAACTCCCGGACTATGCTTCGTGCGAGTCAAGGGACGACATGAAAGCGATCTACACGAAAACCTACCCGAGCGAGAACGAGAAGCGAGTCATCAGCGGTATGAGCCAAGTGTGGCGGTTTGCCAAGGAAATACAAATTGGGGATCTGGTCGCACTCCCGCTCAAGTCGGAATCATCCATCGCGTTCGGCCGGGTCACCGGCGAGTACAAGTACAAACAACTCGCGCAGAACGTCTTCCATGCTCGGAGCGTGGAGTGGTTCAAGACAATCCCCCGGTCTGTGTTGCCCGAAGACATCCTCTTTTCGATGAACTCGTCGCTCACGATTTTTAAGGTGACGCGAAATGACGCCGAGGAGCGGGTCAAAAAAATCCTGCTAGCCCCCGACCCGGCCGCAATCGTGTCAAAGCAGGACGCCGCCGACGAACTGGTTGAAGAGGCCGTCAACCTTGAGGAATCCGCGCGGGATGAAATCCTGAAATTCATCCCGCAGAACTTCAAAAGCCACGACCTGGCGAGACTTGTCAGTGCCGTGCTGCGCGCATAGGGGTTTAAGACCGAGGTGTCCCCGCCGGGGCCGGACGGTGGTGTTGACATCTTGGCCGGGTGTGGACCGTTGGGCTTCGATCAGCCACGCCTCTGCGTTCAGGTAAAGTCTGGTGGCGGCACGGAAGGGCAGCGAACTTACAACGAATTGCTCGGTGTCGTATCGAAGTTCGCGTCACAGCAAGGCCTTCTCGTGTCCTGGGGCGGCTTTACAAACCCCGTCAAGCAGGATGCGAAGAAAGATTTCTTCCGCATACGCCTGTGGGATCAGGGCGACTTGGTTGACGCGGTTCTACAAAACTACGAGCGGCTGGAAGCGGACGTTAAGGCGGAATTGCCACTTAAGCGGATTTGGGTCATGGTGAAAGAAGAGATCGAATAAGCTTCACTGATTCCCCACTAAAGCATCCAAAACGAAACACCCTCTGTAATGCTCCCCGCCACTCCGACAGTGGGAGAGGAGGGGTTCGTTATCGCAACCAGCCTCTTCGAGGGCATAAGCTAGGATGGGTACGTTTTGAAACAAACGGTTTTCGTACATGGCTTGGGCTAAGACGGTCTGCGTGTGATCGACACCATTCGACGCAGCTATTGCATTAATCAGATCAATCTTCACCAATAGTCGTCACGGAAACCTTGGCTGGTGAGGAAACGAACCGGCCACAGGTGAATAGGTATGAGTTACCTGCTAGTTTCCTGAAAGTGGGTTGCGTAGCCACCTCGTCCGATCATTACTCACGTTGCTGAGCCGTCATAAACAACGGTGTGACCGGCCGCCAATCCCGCCAGTGTTTTGGTTTCGTCGATGGCGTCGTGGGGGATTAGTAGATACGTCCACGGCTTGCCGTCGGCGTGACGGGTTGCGCGGTCGCACCACAGGGTTGCGGCCTTTGCCTTTGCTAACACGACCGGGTCGTTCATTTCGGCCCGGCTCTTCGGCTCTAGCATGTAACAGCCATCGGCGGTCTCCACCGCGAAATCGGGGACGTACTCCTCGTCGTGCGAGTGGCGGATGTTGAACACGCTCTTGGACGGCTTGAACCACTTCAATACCGTCTTGTCGTTCTCCAGCACCACGGCCAATCGCCGCTCCGTGTCGGACTGGAACTTTACGGCGGCGTACAGCCCGCGGCGGAAGCCACCGAACAGCATCCCGCGGATGAGGAGTTTCTCGTCGATCGGTTGGCGAAAGTCCCGGACCCTTTCGGTTTCGGACAGCGAGAAACTTTCGGGCCGCATCGTTGTAAAGCCGCGGGAGACCTTCACCTCGTATTCCGTGACGGACTCTTCGTAATGGGTCTGCATCTGGACGTAGATCGACTGCACGAGCGATTGTTGGTGGGCTTGGAGCACATTGAGCACGTCCTCTTCGTTCGTCAAGTACCCTCGCAAGTGCTGCACGACTTGACCGGCCAACTTGTACAGCAACGCGGCGTGGGACTCGTAATCGATGTCATCGAGGTCGATCAACCCGCGAACCAGATAGTCTTCGACCCGCGACTCTTTGACGACCGCGTCGCCGCGGCGGAGTTTGTGTTGTTGCAAGTCGTGGAGGTGCTGGATCAAAATTTCTTGCGAAACCGGCTGGAGGCGAATGCCCTGACAGTCCATATCGAAGTCCCGATACCCGCACCGCACGTCCCCTTTCGGGACGACCAGAATTCGGGGGATGTCGATGCTCATTTCGTTGCGGACTTCGATCGTCTTTTTGACGACTTCGGCGATGGCGGTCGGTTCGATGGCGTCAATCAGGGCGGTTTGAGTCGGCCTCAGCCGTGCCACGACCAGTTCGACCACCCGTTTCTGAACGTCAGGTTTTGTCAGGTCGGCAGATTTTCTGAGGGTCTCGAATTCTTCGTGGATCACGTCGAGCGTGGCTTTCGCTACCGTTTTCTGCTCGGCGGTCTCGAACAGATCGCCCTTCTCGGGTTTAGTTTCGGCTTTGATGGTCGTGTCCGTGGTGCCGATGATTCGCTGGACCAAGGCCGGTTCGACCGTGACGATCTTGGACCGCTCAACGGCAACGTCACGACCGATTACTACGCCGACGCGGATCACGGAATCCGGCCTCTTCGCCTCGTCCACGATGGCTTGGAAGTTGTCGTGCGAAACGATCGTCAGCCGGTCCACCGCCGCGACCCCGACCCGCTTGCCGTAGGGCAGTCGCAACCCCCGCCCGATGCTTTGCTCCACTAGCGTCTTCGAGTTCGCCGCCCGCAGCGGGACGATGGTGTAGAGGTTCGTCACGTCCCAGCCTTCTTTGAGCATGTTGACGTGAATCACAATCTCGACTGGGTTCTTCGGGTCTTCCACGGAGAGGAGTTGCTGCACCACCTCATCACGTTCTTCGCCCTTCGTGTTGGAGTGAACCTCGATTACCTTGCCCTTGTACTGCCCGTGGTAGAACTCATCCGATTCAATTAAATCCTTCAGGGCCGAAGCGTGGGTGGTGTCTTCGGCGACGACGAGCATGAATGGTTTCACGCGCCGCAGGCCGGATTCGCGGGCGTACAAGTCGAGCTGGATCTTCGTCTCCTCGTGGATCAGCACGCCGTCTTGGAGTTTGAGCTTTTCCAACCCTTCCTTCGTGTAAGCGTCCTTGTCGAAGTTTTCGCGGGTGGCCACGGCGGGTTCTTTCACGTACCCGTCGTTCAACGCCGCGGATAACGGGTAACTGTAAATGACGTTCTTGAACGGTGTGCTTTTGTTGCCCCTTTCGACCTGGGGAGTGGCGGTCAGTTCCAAACCGAGGACCGGTTTGAGTTCGTTGATCGCCTTCAGCCCTGCGCTGGCCCGGTAGCGGTGGGCCTCGTCCATGAGCAGCACCAAGTCGTCGAGCTTGGCCAAGTACGCGAAGTAGCTCTCGCCGATGTACTCCGACAGCCGCTTGATCCTAGGCGACTTATCGCCGCGAACTTCGGTGTTGATTTTCGAGATGTTGAAGATATTGATGTGGATCGAGTCAAATTCGCCGAACAGGTTTGCAACTCGTAGCCCCGCTCCGCTTTCGTAGTTTTCGCCGGTGATGATCGTCGGCGGAGTAAGGGCGAACTCGCCGATGCCCTGGAAGACGTATTTCGGCGTGTTCGGGGTGAAGTCGGCGATGAGTTTGTTGTAGATCGTGAGGTTCGGGGCCAGCACCATAAAGTGCTGGAGCTTCTTGGCGCGGAACAGGTACGTGATGAACGCGCCCATCAGCCGCGTTTTGCCGACGCCAGTGGCGAGTGCGAAACAGAGACTTGGGAAGTCCCGTTCAAAGTCTTCGACGTGCGGGAACTGTTCTCGGATTCGGGCCAAGGCTTCGACCGGGTCGGCGCCCTTTTCTAGCTCAATCGTGTCGGCGACGCGGGCCATGATGTCTAATGCGTCGCGTTGCGGCGTGCGTAGGCTCAATCGGTTGCCGATGGCGTTCGCGTGGGCGTTCATTCGGCCTCCGGTGCGTCAAACAAGCTCTGTGCTGTCGGTTTCTTTCCCTTACGGGTGCGGGGCCGATCATTGTCATCGTCTGCCGAACGGGGTTGAGAGGCCGCCAAGTTTTTGACTTCCAAGCTGTAGTCGTCCTTGCCCCATTCGCACTTGGTCAGGACGGCCTTGGGGATTTTTCGCACGGTGAGGTTGGGGAAGACTTCGGGCTTGAAGCCGCGGAAGGCGCAGCACGCGACCAACAGGGACCGCTTGGGGCCGACGTCGTCGCTGAGGCGGGCGAGGTGTTCGCGGGTGAGGGTTTGGGTCTCACGTAGATGAAATCGGACTCCGTGCTGTGGCCGTGCCGCCAGTAGTCGGCGTCGCTGGGGGCGTAGGTGAACCCTTCGAGCTTGCAGACGGCTTCGGCAAGCATCGGGCCGTTGAACTGCTTGCAGACGACCCAGTTGCCGAACGCATCCTTCTCCAGCAACGACGGCGCGAGGCGGTAGTACCGGAACCCGCCGCCGCCCTTCCAGTCCGTCGCCTCCGTCACGCCGCCGGGGTCTTGCCCGTCGATCACCTTCCGGAGCCGGGGAATGATGTGCGTGTGGCAGTGCTCCCCGAGTTCCACCATGATCCAACGCCGCCCCATCTTGTGGGCAACAGCGCCTGTCGTCCCAGAACCGGCAAAGGAGTCGAGAACAATGTCGCCGGGTTGGGTTGACAGCTGAATCACTCGATGAAGAAGTCTTTCCGGCTTAGGAGTCGAAAATGGATCTTCAGGATTCAAGTTCAGAATTTCCCGTCTTGCTTCCTGTGTGTGTCCAACATCTTCGTATTTCCAAATGGACTCACTGACTCGCCCTTCTGATTTAAGTTCAGATAAATATTTCTTAAGACGAGGTGTTCCATTTTTACCATCTACACCCCAGTAAATCCGATTCTCTGCTATGTGCTTTTGATGTGCCGTTTTGTCAAATGCCCAGACTCTCGTTCGTTTAGGCCAAATCACTTCACAAGTGTTTGGATTCGTAACTGGATAAAAAAGGTTTGGTCTCTCATCCGCAGACTTTGCACAGGTGTAATTGTCCGACATCCATAAACCGCGAGGATCGTTGTCAGGATTCTTGTACAGTGCATTCTGTTCAGTAGTCCGAGGCAACGGGAAAGGACGCCATTGATTCTTATCTTTTGCGTAAAGTAGCATGTGATCGTGGTCGTCGCTAAGCCAAAGCGCATCGTTTGCCGTCGCATACTTTTTCTGCCATATTACGTTGACGACAAAATTTACGCGGCCAAAAATCTCATCCATCATCACTTTGAGATAATGCGATTCATGATCGTCAACGCTTACCCAAATTACACCATCATCTGCCAGTAACTTTCGCAACAGTTCGATTCGGTCTCTCAACAACCCCAACCACAACGAATGCTCAATCCCGTCGTCGTAATGCTCGAACGCGGAGCCGGTGTTGTACGGCGGGTCGATGTAGATGCACTTCACCGTGCCGGTGAACTCGGCTTCAAGGGCTTTGAGGGCGAGGAGGTTATCACCGTAGATGAGGCGGTTATCGAAGAGGTCGTTCGCCGCCACTCGCTGCGGGGCGTGGTGCGACAGAGCGGGGTCGTGCAGCAGAATCCGCGGCTCCAACTTGGGGCGGACGTGCTTGCCAATCCAGTTCAGTTCGAGCTTCTGCTTCTTCATGAGCTAAATCCTATGGCGCCGCCAAGTCGCTAAGAAACGACAAATCCTTTTTCCACCTCGGCGTTTTGGTGCCGTGGCGGTCAACACGTTTGTTAACGCCATTCCAAGTTGTGCCTCCACGTCGGCGGCATCCCCATTTTGGCCAACGCGGTTAGGACGTTTGGCGGGTGATCGAGTAACGCGAAAAGCCGGGTCCGCCAATCCGCAGCAAGCGATCCAATCGCCGGGCACCACTTCAAGCATCGGTAAAGAAGGAGCAGTGTCGAGTAAAGACGATCGTTCCCAGGAACGTGCGGTTTCTGCCAAAAGGCACCTCGGGGTAACGACGGCTTGATGTCCCAAACGCGGTCCCACAACCGGGCGTGGTGGGCGCACAGGTTCCGCACGTAAACGAAGTGCAAGATAATGGTGCCGAGGTCGATGGGCTGAACGCCGTACCGCCCGGCAATCGCCTTCTGGTCGGTCTTGTCCATGCCCCGGTACATCCGCGTCAGCGTGCCGAACGACACAATTTCCATCAGCATCCAAATCGGCAGGTCGGGATAGTCCGCATAGGTGTTCCGAAAGTGTTCCACGAACAGTTCACTCGACCTGTTGACTTCCTCGTGCAGGCGGGCCACCCAATTGACGTGATCGAAGGTGTGATGGAAGTTCGCCGAATCTGTGTGGCCGAATGCGCCGTGCGATTGACCGAAGTGGCACGCAAAGCACGTTCGCAGGTCGATCTCAATGACCTCCAACGCTTCCGTCAGTAAGTCCCGAAGGGTCAGGTCGAACTGGTACGCGCCCCGAACGTCCTCGAACGTGACACCCGACCAAAACTGATTACGGGATTCCTCAAACGCCAGACAATACCCGCTCAACCGATAATAATTGACGTGAGATAAGAATGATTCCGCTGCTTTGGGGTTCGGTACGATCAGTCCACGTGAAAGTAAGTGGGCTATCTGCGACTGATAAGAAAGCCAGGGTTTTGTGTAGCTCGGCCGTGGGGCGGGAGGAAGCTGGCTCATGCCGAAGCGTCCCGAATTGGCCGGAGATAGAAAAAAACAAACTCGCCCTTAATGCACGTCACCTTGGTATCAAGGGAGTGGTGCGGCGAGTGTGATAAAGGGAATATACCTTTTCAACGACCCGTCATCAAGCACTGTCAAACGAAATCCCAAAATTTCGACCGCCGTGAGTGCTGACGATCCGCGCGACTGACTTCAAGATACCACGTTGCGGTGGTGCTAAACCACCGTCCACCGGATCGTGAAGACTTCTTGTTCCGTCACGTGTTGGGTCAGTTTGGCGGCGATGGCGTCGAGCAAGTCGTCTTTCTTGCGGGCGATGTTGTCTTGTTCATCGAAGAGGTTCCGGCGCTTGGCGTTGCGTTGTTTTTCCAGTTCGCCCGCCTTCTTTTGCAGGACGAGCTTCGCGGCCAAGTCCGGGACCAAGCGAGCCTGCTTTTTGGCTTCCGCGTACTGAGTTTCCAACTCGCGAATTTCCCGATCCAAA
>JAYSXU010000484.1:0-4048 GCA_043716965.1 Fimbriiglobus sp. | reverse complement strand
ATACGGGTGACTCGAAGTGGATCAGTAGTGAGGCGAGTCGCGCCAGGGTCCACGAACTGCGGGGCCGCGTCGATGCCATCATCGTGGGGCGTGGGACTGTCGTTGCCGACGATCCGCTCTTGACCGCCCGGCCAAGCGGTCTACGGGTGGCGACGCGGGTTGTGATTTCTAGCACCGCCGACTTACCAGAGGTCTGTCAGTTGCGTTCCACAGCTCGAGAAGTTCCAGTCATGATCTTCACGAGTGAAGCCAACGTGCCAAAGCTTCGCGGGTGGGCCGAGGATGGTGCAGAGGTGGTGGGATTGCCACATTGTGACAGCGTGTTGTCGGTCGATCAAATCTTGAAAGAACTCGGATGCCGACGGATGACCAACGTGATGGTCGAGGGTGGCGCCGGAGTCTTAGGGACATTTCTGGATGCGGGCGAGATTGACGAGGTCTGGGCGTTCGTGGCACCAAAAATCGTCGGGGGTGCGTCAGCGACCTCACCCGTCGGAGGGCGAGGTTTGGCGAAGATGAACGAGTCAATCCAGTTCGGGCAAGTCGTTGTCGAGACGATCGGAGATGACGTATTGATCCGGGCGCGGTTCATTTCTTAAACTGCTCGCGGAGTTGCTTCACGGCGGAATCGACGAGCCGCTCCCCACTGCCAACGGTACACCGGGCGCTAATGACCTCGTAGTTCCCGTGGCCGTAGGCGATACGGGTGGGAATGTACCCGATGCTTCCGTTGGCGAGTTCCGCGATGACGGTGTTCTTGAACGGCGAACCGGCTTTGATGCTCAGGCCCAGTTCAACAAAGACCTCGCCCGGTAAGCTCACGAACGCCAAGTCACTGCCGATGCTAATGACCTGCACTTCGACCTGGAGTGGCTTGCCGAGGCGATCAGAAACATCGGCAGCTTTGAAGGCTTGGACTTGGTCCAGGAATGCAGGCACCGGCTTCGCACCGCTTTGCACTTTGGCGATGACCTGCTTGGCCGCCTCCGCTTCCGCAGGTGTCACAGGTGCGAGGTCCAGGTCCAGTACCTCTCGGGTGACGCGGATCGGGCCTTCGGAGATGGGTTGTAGTTTCTCGTAGGTTCGTAACACTTCCGCCGCAAGTCGGGTTCCGATGCGGGCGGCTTCGCCGTGGCCTTTTTGCGGTGTGGCACTGTCTACGTTGATGTGGTTAATGTCTCCACAACAGCCGAGCGTGAACATCGTCACCATCTCGTCTCCCTTCACCGCCGCTAGGTTCTTGGCGATGGTGTAGGGGTAATCGGCGGAGTAATGCAACCCGCCGACGGTGTCCAGGTGCATGGCGAAGTTCACGTAGGTGGCGATCGGCTTGCCGTCGAGTGCCTCAATTGAAATGACCGGCACGGTGGGATCGGTCGGGGCCGTGGGGCGGATAATGTTCGGGTTTTTCTTTCCCGCGTTCCAACCGACGCTGCCGTCTTTCATATGAAACCGCCGACAAAACGCGAGATTGTCTTCCCGCCCGATCCCTTGCGAAATCTTCGCCGGTTTGCGGTTCTGGTCCGCTTTTTGAACAGCCTCGGCGATGAGCTTCGGCAGTTGCAGCATGAACTCCGTTGCCAGTTTATTGTTGCCGCCCAGCGCCTCATTGCGGGGACGGTCGTCGCTCAACACAGGGCCAGTGTGGGAATGGGTGGCGGAGATCATCACATGCGTGGCGGGAATTTTGGTTTGCTCCTCAATCAACTTGCGACTTTCTTGGACCATCCCGAACGTAGTGCCGATCAAGTCGAGCGCGACCATTGCTACTTTGACACCGTCGCGCTCCAACACAATGGCCTTGGCGTGGAGAGGGTCGTGGGTGCCCTCGGCACCTCGTGCGGAGTAGTACCCCGCCATCGGCGTGCCGGGTGGAGGCGTAATGTTGACAGTGGCAGCCCCGGCAGTGAGATCCACAGCCGGAGCGTTTAACGTGAGGAACGAGACGACGAACAACGAAAGTAGTGACCGCACGGTGCATCTCCTAAAGGCAGAGAACATGGCGCCTGCCATGTTACGGTATCGTAAAGTGAATTCCCATTACTGGCTGACGACGGCGGCCTGGGAGGCTACGAGTGCTGGCATCGTGCGAGATAGGGTAGGAGGTTCTTCTGGTGGGTCAAAGGCGAACACCGGAACCTCTTTGAGCCGTGCGGGGACGCGGACTGTGAAGGTGCTGCCGCGACCGAGGTCGCTTTGCAACGTCACATCGCCGCCGAGTAACTTTGCTAATTCCCGGACGATCGACAGCCCCAACCCGGTACCGCCTTGCTCTCGCGTCAACGGGTTCGAGGCTTGGCGGAACTTGTCGAAGATCAGTTCCTGTTCTTCCGGCGCGATCCCGACGCCGGTGTCTACCACGATCAATTGCAGCCGGTCACCCAGGAAGGTCGCTTTTAACGTCACGCGTCCACCTTCCGGTGTGAACTTGATCGCGTTCGAGATGAGGTTGCGCATGATCTGCCCCAGCTTCCCGGCGTCTTGTCGAATCTCGGGGGTGTCGGGGTCAATCTGCACGCGAAGATCGACGTTCTTGCTATCCGCAACCGGGCGGAACAGGGCGATGGTTTGTTCACACAAATCGGCCACACAAATCGGCGCGACGTGAAGGCGAAGCTTGCCCGCTTCCATCTTTGCCAGTTCCAGAATGTCGTTGATGAGCGCCAACAGTTGCTGGCCACTCGTCATGATGTTGCTCGACCACCGTTGTTGCTTCGGGGTCAGGTTGTCCGCGTTCAACAGCACTTCGCTGAAGCCGATGATGCTGTTGAGCGGCGTCCGCAACTCGTGGCTCATCGTCGAGAGGAAATCCCCTTTGAGGCGGTTGGATTCAAACAGCGCCATGTTGAGCGTTGCCAGTTCGTCCACCTTGCGGTCGAGGTCCGAAATGAGGTTCTTGTTGCGGTCCTGCATGTTGGTCAAGTTGCGCAACATCCGGTTGAACGCATCCGACAAGTCTTCAAATTCGTCGGCGGTTTGGATTTCGCTGCGCACGTTGAGTTGCCCCGCCGCGATGGCGTCGGCGACGCTCTTGAGGTGCTTGACCGGCTTGACGATCACATAGCGAATGACCGCATAACTGCCGATCAGGATGAAGAAGGTTGTCCCCACGGCAAACGCGATCAGGATCGCCCGGTTCGTGTGTAGCCCGGTGTCGATCATGGCCGTCGAGAGACGCACGCTGACCACGGCCATCAAGTCGCCGGATTGCAAATTGGGATCGGCCAGTCCCGAGTTGATGACTTCCGATACCGGGGCTTCGAGAAATTGGGCCATCTTTTGCGCGTCCCGGTGACAACCCACGCACGATTGCCCGGCCCGCACCGCACCGAAATAAATGTAGGCGTGCTCGGAGTCGATGGACCGTGTTTTTTCCTGAACGCCGGGTTCAGCTTTCAACTCGGCGAGGATCGCCAGGTCTTCGGCGGAGGGTTGGTTTTCGGGCTTGGTCGTGTTCGGTTTGATGAGCTGATACTTGTAGCTCTTCAAATTCTCGGGCCACTTATCTTCCGTGATGGTCTGGAAATCATCCATCGCCTGCCGTAGCTCGCCACGCACATGAATGCGGGCGACGATCGGGGAGACGAGCGCCCGCCCGGTGTGGGTGAGTTGGTCGTAGGCGATGACTTCGGTTTGGCGGGCGTAAAAATAGAAGCTGGCGAACATGAGCACCAGGACGCCGGTGCCAATCAACCACCGGCACTTGCGCTCTAAACTGGTTTCGCCGAGAAGCCGCTTGAAAGCCCGATAGGACATAATCACACTCGCAAGTTACCGAGCGACGCCCGCGACCTTCCGCGCCGTCGCGATCTCAGTGATATGTAGTTGTCGCGGCAGAGTCGCAGTGCGGGGCGCACAGGTGTGAACTTCGAGCCAAGTCCGGGCCGATTCCGTGGTCCAGCCAGCGCTGATGGCGAACGAGAGAGACGCGGTCCAACACCCCGTGTCCGTGGCGACAACGTGTTCGCGGATGCCGTCGCCCAGTTCAGCCCAATCGCTATCGGCGTGGTGGGTGAGTGTTTCGACGCTAGGCCAACTCGCCACCACG
>JAYSXU010000483.1:0-12323 GCA_043716965.1 Fimbriiglobus sp. | reverse complement strand
CTTTGGCACCCCCGGCAATCGGTGTGTGTGTCAGGAAAGCCCGCCCAACGATTGGCTTGTATCGTGTTGCTTCCAACCGCAGTTCAATCGGGTTGCCGAGTGTCCGGTTTTCTTCCGCACCGGCACCGGATAGGTAGCTGCCCAATTCCTTGATGATGGGCGAGTAAGACGCACTACCCGGCTTTTCGGACGGCCAGTCGTTCCACGTTTCGCCCGCCGTCGTCGTCACAACAATGACCCGACCGCGACCGTACTGCTTGGCAACATAGAAGGGATCGCCGTACTTCACCCGATCCCGTAACCGGGTGGCGAAACTCTTCAGGTCGGCCATTTTCGGCAGCGACCAGAGTTCCCGTAACAAGGCTTCGTTCGGGTCACCGTAGCCACGCTGGTCCGCCAAGAAGTCGTCGAGAATGTTGCCCAACTTATAGAGCGGTTCGGACGAAATAGCGATCCGCCGGAGGTCGTCACGGTAGCGTGTTAGCAAGTCCTTGTACTTCACAAACTCGGCGTCATCGACGGGCAACTTGTCCGCCAGATCGACGCGGATTTGCTGCTCGAACTCGGACATCGACTGCTCATTGGGCATGCAATACAGTTCGCTCACGGTCGGGTCGTCGCGCCACTTTCCAATCCGCATCACCGGCCAGTACCGCTTGATCGAAATGAACCCGAAGACCCGTTCGAGTTGCTCCGCGTCCTTGATCGGCTCGCCGCGTTCGTCGGTGTAAAGCCCAGCCAACGCGGGGTGTGAACGCCGGGCCGGGTCGCGGATCAACAGCTTCTTCTGGGAAATACGGAACCGGCGGGCTTGCAGTTCGTCCTCGGTCAGTTCTTTGCTGGGTTGATCCATGAGCGGGACAGGAAACAGTCCCAGCCCGTCACGGTAAAGTTGCTTGTTGTAGTCAGCCGATCGAACATCCGGGCCGAGGAAGAACCCAACGCCGCCGCCATTTTTCGCGTAGTCTTCGAGGTTTTTCGTCGCTGCGTCGCTCAGCCCCGGCACGTTCAACAGCATGATGAACGTGTACTTGCTCAGGTCCGCTTGCTCCAAATCACGAACCGTGCCGTTGACCCAGGCGAAGCCGGTGTAGGTGCTGATGGCACTGCGTAAATAGAACCCATCGCCCTCTTTGGTTTCACGCAAATTGGGGCGGCCTTCGATCACCAAAATTGGCAACCGTTCACGGACTTCGACAACGGCGTGCCGGACGTTGTCCGCCGTCAACCCACCCGGTTCGCCCGATTCCAGACTCACGGTGACGAGGTTAAACCGATCCAGTGGTTTCTCTTCGCTACCGATCCGGTCGAACGGAATCTCGAACTTGATGCTACGTTCTTGGTTCCCCGGCAGTGTTTCAATTGCCACCGATCGCCCTTTGTTTTCGTCGCCGTTCACCTTCACCGCGAACCGCACGCTTTTCATTTCGCTCGCGCCGAAGTTCTTCACCTTGAGCGTAAACTCCAACGGGTCGTAACGTGCTACGACCAGCTTGGCCGGTTGAAGTTCGGTGATGGCGAGGTTGTCGTGAGCAAGCGGTGATCGGCGATCGTCTTTCTTGCGGTACGGGTGCGCGACATCAATGAGGTTCACTTTGACCTTGGACACGGCTAACTCTTTGGCCACGTCCTTGATCGCGTCCGCGTTTTCGGACCAATCGACGCTACGGTAATCGCTTAGAACATGGACAATTTTCGAGACATCGCCCGGCTGAGCTTCAAAGGTTTGTTTTGCAGCCTTCAACCCGTCCACCAACCCGACCCGGACGTTCGACGTCTGATAATTGTTCAGCGTCCTGGCATATTTCGTGATCGCGGCGTCGTTGAGCCGCTCCAACACATCCGGCACACTCAGTTGCGAAAGGCGGAGCACTTCCAAGCGTTGTGGCGTCGTGGCTTCGCTAGCCGACTTGGCGATTTGTTCGAGAAGCACTTTCTTGGCTTGCTCGAAGGACGTGGTCGGCGTGCCGTCGTCGTTCCGCCAGCCGTCTGCCATACTCGGGGTGTCGTCAAGGATCACGATGTGTGTCGTGGCGCGGGACTCTTGATCGTTCAAGTTGAACCCGGCGAACCGGGCGATCAGGAACCCGACCAATAGGACCGCGAGGATTCGCAACAACAACAACAGAAGTTGCTGCAGAATCATCTTCCGCCGGACCCGCTTTTGGGCCTTCAGCAGAAACTCCATCGCCGCCCACTTCACCCGTTTGAAGCGAATGCGGTTGATGAGGTGGATGAGGATCGGCGAACTGATGAGCAGCACGCCGGCGAGCATCGACCAGGGGTTCACAAACCAATCAAGCATTGCGGGAACGTCTCGGGAGGTTAGCGGTTATCAGCGTCGGGCGACCGTGGACTTATCAGCCCGCCGGAACAGAAACCGCGACAGCACCGCGTCCAGGTAATCGCTGGTGCGAATCAAGTTGTAGTCAATCCCCATGCGGGTACAACCACGCCGCACCTCGACGAGGTATTCTTCGAGTGCTTCCAGGTAACCTTGCCGTAGGGCCTTGGGGTCGCAGAACAAATCGGGCAGTTCTTCCAGCCCTTCAAACTTCGTCATGCCGCCGAACGGGAACGTCAACTCGTCGTCGTCGAGGATGTGGAACACCATCACGTCGTGGCGCCGGTGGCGCAACATTTCGAGGCCCTTGAACAGCGGCTCGCGGTCCGTCAACAAGTCCGAAAACACGATGACCATGCTGCGCGAGTGCGACGACTCCGCGACATTCCGCAGGGCGCGATCAATGCGGGTTTTTTCGGCGGGGCGGCTGTAGTCCAGTGTCTTGGTGATCGCGTCCAGGTGCCGTTGCGAACTCTTCGGCGGGATCGCCTGCTTTACGTCCCACCCGAAGCTCGACACCCCGGCGGCGTCTTGCTGCCGGATGATGAGGTACGCCAAACAGGCCGCCGCCGTGCAAGCGTACTCGTACTTGTTCAGCGTCCCGGCTTTGCGGTGCTTGTCGCGGCCGTAGATCATTGATTCGCTGGTATCGACCACCAAGTTCGCGCGGAGGTTGGTTTCGGCCTCGTATTGCTTGATGTAAAACTTGTCGGTCTTCGACCAAACTTTCCAGTCGAGGTGGCGAATGTCGTCCCCCGCGACGTACTCGCGGTGTTGGGCGAATTCCATGCTCTGGCCGAAAAACGGGCTTTTGTGCAGCCCCGAAATGAACCCTTCGACCAATTGCTTGGCCCGCAAGTCCAGCCTGCCGACTTTCGCAATCGTCTCGGGGTGCAAGAACCGTTTTGGGTCGTCGGCGTCGGCTGTCATGGTGAATTTCTGCGAGGGATCGGATGGTTAACGGTTCAACACGATCACGCCGAAAAGATCTTTTTGAACCGCTCGTCCCGGTCGAGATCCCCTTCTTGGCTCGGCGTCTCTTCGAGAATCCGCTTAATCACGTGGTCGGTCGTAATCCCTTCGGACGCCGCCGTGAAGTTGGTCAAAATCCGGTGGCGCAACACCGGCAACGCCAGTGCTTTCACGTCTTCCGACGTGACGTAAGCGCGACCGTAAAGCAGTGCACGGGCTTTAGCACCCAGGATCAAGTTTTGCACCGCTCGCGGCCCGGCACCCCAACTGAGCCACTCTTTCACGAACTTCGGCACCCCCGGCTCACCGATGCGGGTTTGTCGCACGATTGCCAGGGCGTACTTGATGATGTGGTCCGTGACCGGGACTTTGCGGACCAGTTGTTGTAGCTCCAGAATCTGTTCGCCGGAAAGCACCGCGCTCACTTCTTCGGTTTGCACGGATGTTGTCCGCGCCGCGATCTGGAACTCTTCGGAGAACGACGGGTACGTCACGAACACCTTGAACATGAAGCGGTCTTGTTGGGCTTCCGGTAGCGGGTAGGTCCCTTCTTGTTCGATCGGATTTTGCGTGGCAAGGACGAAGAACGGGTTGCCGAGTTTGTGCCGGACCCGCCCGACGGTGACTTGCCGCTCTTGCATTGCTTCGAGTAGGGCGGCTTGCGTCTTCGGTGGGGTCCGGTTGATTTCGTCGGCCAAGATCACGTTGGCGAACAGCGCGCCCGGCAGGAACTTGAACTCGCGCTGCCCGGTGGAGCGGTTTTCCTCGATGATTTCGGTGCCGGTGATGTCGGCGGGCATCAAGTCCGGGGTGAACTGGATACGGCTAAAGTCCAACGACAAGCACTTGGCCAAGGTGCTAATCATCAGGGTTTTCGCCAACCCCGGCACCCCTTCCAGGATAACGTGGCCGCGACTGAACATCGCAATCAGCAACTGCTCGATCACTTTATCCTGGCCAACAATGACGTGGCTCAGTTGCTCGCTGATGTCCGCAAACGCCTTCTGCAACCGCTTCATGGCATCGAGGTCCGATGGCGCCACGTGTGGGACGGGGGCGGTCAAATCTTCGTGTTGGCTCATGCGAAACTCAGGGGTGGGAATGCAGCCGAATGATGACCACGATAGTGACAAAATCTTAATAATCGGTGACAACTAATGTTATCGGTGATAGATCGGCACGATGCCTTTATCCAGTTGCAGGATCGTCAGGTTCACGCAGGTCGAAAACACCGGGCCGATGTAGCCACTCGTCCAGCTTCCGTCTTGGTTTTGTTGACTCTTCAGGTGGTCGAACATCACTTCTTTGTACCCGCTCCAGGTGACCCAGGTTTTCCTGTCCTCTTTCGGAAACAGTTCGCCGTAGCGGTCATCACCCATGACGTAAATTGCTTGAGCATAGTAGTAACTCTGGTACTCGTCGTGTTGCAGCCGACCTTTGCCGATCGGGATGTTTTCTTTGCAGAACTTGATCCACTTCTTGGCGTACTCGTCGTTATACTGGCCGGAACTAAACGCACACGCAATCGCCGCAGCGGTCAGCGGCGGGCGTTCTTGGCCGTTTCCAGCCCCCCCGTTGGCAAGGCTGTAGATAATCCCGCCGCGTTGCGTCGTGCAATCCCGGAGGTACTTCGTAGAGTTGTCGATGATCTCTTTTTTGACCGGGATGCCCGCATTTTTGGCCGCTCGCAATGCTTGGATCTGGGTGATCGTCGTCGATCCTTCGTCGAAGTTCGCGCCGTCCTTGGCAGACATGTAACCCCAACCGCCGCGGTTGGTTTGGGCATTACCAGTGAACTCGACCGCTTTCTTCAAGATCGTTTCGAGCTTTTTGCGCCGCTCTGCGTCTTCTTCTTCACCATACACACTCGCCAGGAACAGCAGGCCGAAGCCGTGGCCGTACATGTACCGTTGGGCTTCGGTCGGGTTGTTCGGGTTGCCGAGCAGGCCGTTGGCTTGGGTTCGTTGCATGAACCAATTCACCGCTTTTTCGAGGTTCTCCGAATACTTGCCTTCGCGGAGTGTGCTGCCTTCCATCAACATGCACATGCCGGCGAGAGCCGTCATCGTGGTCGGGTATTGGCCACCCGCCGCTTCCCAGTGGCCGTCCGGGGCTTGGGTTTTCTTCAACCACCCCAAACCCTTGTCAACCATGATGTCCACGTCCGCGTTTTTCTTCTTTATGCCCGCCTCCTGAGCCAAACCCGCTGGTGCGGTGTACAAAATCGCCCACGCCATGAGCATGGGAACCGCAGTCTTGCACAACGCTTTCATGAGCTTGACCCTGGGATCAGGACAAAACGAATTCAGACAGCACTGACAAGTCACATGTGGGGCATATTGCTTCATTTCCTGCCCACAAATTAGGCACCCGTCGATCATCGCTTCAGTCCGAATTCATCGTCGGGTGAAATCCGAATCCGGAGCTGATCGTTAGGGCGGATAAACTCGATGGCGCGTGTTTTCGGGTCGAGGGCCACCGAAGAAAATTCGCCATTGAACTGGTACGGGTAGTTATGTCGCAACCGCCCGGTCTGCTTTTCCAGCACGACCACCCGGTATTGGTAGCCACGGGTTGACGGGTCCAAGTTCATGGACGCTGCCACCAATACAGGCAGATCATCAAACCGATCCACGTAGAGGTTTTGATTGAGTAAAACGTCACTGTTGTACCAGAGCCGTTTGCCGGTGCCACGATCAAAAGCATAAATTGCGCCGTTCACAGGCTGTGACCGCAATCGCCAAGCATAAACGTTTTGGGGAACCGAACGTTGATCCGTACTTCGATTCAGGATCACATAGAACCGTTCGGAATCGGCAAGCAACAACGGTGTTGTCAGCGTGCTTGTTCCTTTGCCGTCCCGAATGTGGGGAGACACAAGTTGCGGATCGAGTTCGCCCTTTAGTACCGTTTTGCCGTTAAGTGTGTCGATCACTTCGATCGCCCCGGTCGGCAGCACACAGCCGACGAAATCCGGGTTGAGTGACTTCATCACCTCGGTCTTCAGCGGCAGTTCGCGTCGCCACACATCGACCCCCTTCAGGGGATCATACAAGCGAAGAACCCGGTCATCCTTGGGACTTTCGTTGACCAAGACACGATGTCCAATGAGGGACTGCTTGGCACTTGACGCGAACAACGGCGCGAAGTCTTTGACCCCGTCCACGACTGTTCCGTCAATGGCCCGCAGCACGCGCGAGCCGGTGCTTTCAATCAAGTAGATGTACTTCGCGTCACCGAAGATTTGCACCTTGGAAGACACGTTGGTCCGCACCCAAAGTTCCTGGCCCGTTGTGGGGTCGAGTGCTTTCAAACCGTCCCGAGTGACCAGACAAGCGTAGGTGGGCTGTAACACCATCGAACGGCCCAGGCGGAACATCCAGCCGTCGTCGTATTGGAAAACCAAATCGCCGTCGGCTTCGACCCGCGTCTGTTGGAGGTTGAGCGTGGGCGTTTTCCCGAGCAAATTCTGTCGCCAAATTTCCCGCTTTTCGGCGAGGTCGAAGCAGTAAACGAAATGCCCCAGGTTCAGCAGCACCAGTTGACCGTTGGCAAGAGACATGCGGGTGTTGGATGACCCTTGCACGCCGTTCTGTGTGGCGAATTGTGCGATCCCGGCGAACTTACATCGTTCGTCGTTCGTCGTTCGATCCAGGACACGCACAACCCAGGTTCCGTCTGCTTGATTCTGCTCCATGTTCAGTGTGAACCGCTGGAAGAACGGGAAGAGTTCACCGTCCGGTTGCAGGGTAAAGCCTTGCGGGATGGCTCGACCCACGTTGGATTGTTGCACGTCCACTTTGAATTTTGACATGGTCGAAACCCGTGTCGGTTCCAAGTACGGCAGTAACCGTTTATCCGTGATGAGTTCACTGTAAATCTCGGCGCCGGTTTTCCCGTCGCGGACGGTCTGTTCGGGGTATTTCGCGTTGAGTTGATTGTAAAGCCCGACCGCATCTTCGAGCATTCCACGACGAGTCAACGACCGTGCCAATGCTTCCGTTGCACGTGCGGCGATCGTTTTGTCTTCGCACGTCGCATAAAGTTGCATCAACAGGGTCTGAGCTTCGCGGGTGTCCTCGTCGTTGTTGGTTTGCATCAACTGGTCCGCGAGCAGCAATTGGGCTTCCTGACCTGCTGCGAAGAATGGCCCGAAGATTTTGACGAACTCCCGCAACCGAACCAAGTCGTTGGCTGTGCGAAGCGAATCCCATTCCTTCTGAACGCGGTCATCAAGGGACTTGCGGGCCGCAGGGTCTTTGACGTTGCGAATCATCGCGTCAATTCGACCCCGTGCCCAAACATCCGGGCGCGTTTGGCCGTTCGGTTCGTCGTAAATGCTCACCAATTGCTTGTTGTCACCCAGCGAGGCGAACGCCCGGTAATTGTCGAACGCCTCGGGCAGTTTCCCCTGTCGTTCCCGGCCGCGTGCGACCAGCGACAAGTACAACCCCCGGCGACGGATTTGTTCGTCGATCAACCGTTGTTTTTCGGCAGGGTCGTCGCTGTCCACAGGCACTTCGCACAGCGCTTCATACTCGCTCAAATACGGCTCGCCGTCTTCAAATTTGTTGCGGAGCAGTTCGGTGTAGGCAATGTAAAGTTTCGCGCGAATCTTACGCCGCACTGCGTCAGTCGGGGTGTGTTTTTGGGCTTCTTTGAAGTCCGCAATCGCATCCCGGATGTCGCCGTTGTCGAGGGAGAGTTCGCCACGAGCGGTCAGCCCGTCGGGATCGTTGGGGTTGGTTTTGAGTCGTTCGACCATCTCCAATCGCTTCAACTCGATGAGCGGAAACGCGGTCAGTTCGATGGCGGATTGTGAGAAGAGTTGGCCGTCCTGAAAGATCAGGTTCCCCAACACAAGCCGGGTGTCAGTCGTGGCGTCGAATTTCCGCCGAAACGCGGTCTTGGAGTGGACCTGTCCCGCTTTCAAGTCAATCGCCCAAACTTGCGGTTCCTTCGATTCGACCTGTTCGGGGTTCCCGATTACCGGCAAGTAATACAGCCCGTTCTTGGCCACCACACCGTGCCCAGAGGGCGTGCCGATTTGGATCTTGTCCCAGAGTAACTTCGCGCTGCCGTTCCCGCTTCCATCAAGTGCGAAAGCCCGGATCGCTTTTTTGCTCACCACGACGACTTTCCCGTCGAACACGCTCCCGACGTACAGATCATCTTGTTCCCGAGGTGCTGCCCAAACGGGCGAACCCGTGCGCAGGTCGAGGCATTGAATTTGGTCCGAATCGTGGGCCGTGATAATGACTTTGCCGCTGGAAATGATGGGTGCTGACGCCCGCCACCGTTCGTTGGGCAGTGTGGCATTCGGCATCCCGTTCGGTTGCCCACGCCCGCCGAACCCGCCGTTACCGCCGAACCCTCCTGCACCGCCACCGAACCCGCCCGGATTGCCGCCGAACCCGCCGATTCCGGGGTTCGTTTTTGGGTCGGGAGCGGACCCGTAGTAGCGTGCCCACAGCAGGCTGCGGGCGTTAATGTCAACCGCCACAACCACGCCACAGTTCGTCGGGCAGATCATCACGCCATCGGCATACGCAAGGTACGCTGGCTGGATTCGCCGCATTGTGTCAGTTCGTAACGAAGTCGCCGAATCGCCGAGATTTTGCGTCCAAACCAATTCCGGGTAGCGTTCGATTCGCCCCCCGTTCGGCCCAGGTGGCGTGAACACAACTTTGTTCGGATCGAAGCAACCGAGTTTGAGTTGATTCTTGCGCTCATAGAGGGCGTAAATTTTGCCGTTGAGCGGTAACGGTGGCCCGATGAAGAAGCAGTTCTCCGTCAGCAGTTGGCTGTTCGTTGACTTCTCTTCTTCCTGTTCCGTGAGCGGCGTTTGTTCTTGACGGCCCAGAGTCCAGACCACTTTCCCCGTGTCCATGTTCAAGGCCACAAGCCGGTTATATTCCGACTTCGCCCGCATCCCGGCAGGCGATGACCCGGCAGTTGGTTGAACTGGTTGCGGGAAACCACCCATGTTTGGGTTGGTGACGACGGGTTGGGGTAGGATCGCCAAGTCGTCCACGTAATAAACTTGCTTGCCGTCGTGGCTAAGTGACCCGAGGTTGGCGTTCTCAAACAGCACGCTGGGCATGTTGTTGCCCCAATACTGGTTCCACCACATGTGGGCGACTCCCCGTTCGTCGTCGCCCGTCAACGACTGTGCACCACTTTCGGCGCGGGAAATCCACAGCAATTCGCCAATTGTTCGGGTTTTGCCTTGCCATTCCATCCCCTCTCGGGACGCAACCGCATAGACGCCATCATAGGTCCGATACAGGACCATTCCTGGCGCCGACACCGGGAAGAACCCCGGCAGAATGACGCCACGACGTGCGGAATCCATTCGCTTGAACGCGATCTCCAAGTTCTGCTGAATCCACTCCGCACCGTCTTTTGCTTTACCATCCCGGCGAAAGATCATCGGCTTCACAAACGCTGCGTCGAGGAACGGCGTACCGCCCTCCCCGACGCCGGTGTGCGACGCATTCCCCAACCGCATCGCCGTAAACCGTTCGGCGCCGCGCCCCGGTCCGAGGTCGATTGAGCGATCGAGTTCTTTTTTCAGTTCATCCAGGGTGTAAGTCCGACGGCCGATTTGCAGGCCGTCGCGCGGGTAGGATTTTTCGAGCCGTTCCCAGAGGCTTGCCACGGATTCGGCTTGCCGTGCATCACCGGAACGGCGAAACGACATCGCCGCTTTCAACAGCACCCGCGGTGTCAGGATTTCGGCAGCGTCCGGACGGCTTTGTAACCGAACAAACCCGTAAGCGGCTTCGGCATAGTTACCCGCTTCGAGGTCGAGACTTGCCAGCAACAGAGTGGCTTGGGCACCGGCCTTGGTGTGGAAATAGCGTTGCGCCACGTCGCCCAGAATCGGCTTGTCATAACCCGCTTCAACACCCTGCTTCAACAGTGTCGTTGCGAGAGAACCGTACTCTTGTTCGTAAAACTGCCGACCTTCCTTGGGCAGTTCTGCGAGGATTTGGTTTACCTTCGCTTTCACGCTGATAACGGTGCCAGTGTCATTACCCTTGGGATCCTTGATACGGTAAAACGAGTCGCTTTTCGCATCCAGCAACCGTTGTGACGTGCCGCACACCACGTCCCACGGCACGGTGCTGCGACCGAGGTATTCCACGACCGCTTTCAGTTGCTCGCGTGAATCCCGTTGCTCCGGAATGGTGAACAGCCCGTTCTCGGTTCGGGACGCCATCGTGGGTGCTGGTGTTGCCGGAACTGCGTTTTGGGCGTGAGTTTCCTGAATCAAGGAAACGGTCAGTGTTGCTAGAATCAACACGAGGAGTGCGGTTAAGCCAGTTCGGGTGAACGTTCGGCGCATGGTGTCTTCCGTGTCAGACGCGGGACGAACCTTGGCAAGTGATGGAAATTGTGCCGTGTTGTCGGTCCTCCCACAAGGAGAAAACCGCCCGTCTTGCCAAACCATAGACGAGTCGATTGACATAATCGCTTCATCCGAATGAGGAAACCGTCCGGACCCGTTACTATTGTGTGACGTTCCGATGTCTATATTCTAGCGCAATGGCATACCCGGCACATCCCATTAAACCGGGTTGCCCGAAATCGAGAGACTGCAAGTTCATGCCTGAGACACGATCGACCCCGCACCTGACACCCAACTTGGATCGTGGCGAATCCCGCGCCGTTGCGGATACCCAGCATGTTTTTAGACCAAATTACTTGTCGTTTGCGGGCACCTATCAGTGCAACTTGGCCTGCCCGCATTGCTGCGTCCCGATCGAGTGGACGGACTACCTGGACATCCCGACGGCGGTCCGGTTTCTCGAACAAGCCCGGTCCGTGGGGATCGACATGCTCGGCTTTACTGGTGGGGAACCGTTCCTGTACCCGGAATTCTTAATAGTAGTCACCCGGCGCGCCGCCGAGTTGGGATTTCGATTCGACAAGATGATGTCCAACGGCGTCTGGTACCGTGACGAATCGCATCTGACCGATGTCTTAACGCAACTCCGGGACGCGGGGTTTAGCGGCAAACTCGGGCTGAGTGTGGACAAGTTCCACGGCATGGACATCGCCAAAATCGCCGAGTTCTGTCGGGTCGCCCGGCGTGTTTTCGACCGCGACACGATCATCTCGCTGAACTACGCCAGCCGAGCATTGGACAAAGGCCAAGAACCAATCGAACGCTTGGCCCGCGAACTGAATGGCATCATTGCGTGGTCGGACCTGTTGCACCGCTACATGCTGGTGAGTGACAATTTCACGATGACCATGAACTGGAACCATCTCGCCACGGTGGAACGGGCGGAGAACTTGGGCGGCGGCAATTCCTGGGACGGCAATTGGTTTGCGGAAGACTATTGCGAAGGCCCCGGCCAAGCCTTGATCGTTAACCCACGCGGCGAGGTTAAGCCTTGCTGTGGCTTCGCTTCGGACCTCGACCAACTCACAATTGGTAACATCTATCACGACAGCGTGACCAACATCATCACAAACGCACGGGAACACCCCTACGTTGGCAAAGTCTTCCGCGAAGGGTTAACCGCCATCCGCAACGAAATCCTAGCCCGCGACCCGAACGCCTTGCCGGGTGCCACCAGTAACCACTGCTACTTCTGCTGGTACGTGCTGACTCGCGGCTTGGCAGATGGGGTGAATGGCGGCGGCGGTAAAGTCGGCAGTTGGACCGGCGAGCGTCCGAACTTTACCGGGGAACTTCTGCAACTGGGCGTGATGGGCCAAGCATGAGCGATTCGCGCAAGTGGTGGCTACCCCGATTGATGTTGGTTTTTGCAATTGGGGCAGTGCTCGCCGGAGTATATCTGAGTGGGCTGAATCACCAACTCAGCTTTCATCGCCTCAAAGAAAACCTGACCGGACTGCAAACCTTGGTCAACGACCACTGGCCGTATTCACTGCTCATCTACTTCGTCATCTATGTCGTGGCCACGAGTCTTTCGTTGCCAACAGGGATTTGGCTATCGCTACTTGGCGGTGCCCTATTTGGCCGCTGGGT
>JAYSXU010000482.1:0-12323 GCA_043716965.1 Fimbriiglobus sp. | reverse complement strand
TGTTGCCCACGTTCAACCAATCGCGGCAGGACACGATGGGCATCGTGACGCAGATCCATCAATCCGCTGCCTGGGACACGGAGCAAAACCAGATCGCTTCGCAAAGCCCGATCGCCACCCTTGTGAGCTACGCCAACCCGCCGCCGCTCCAACCGGGTTTGCCTGCAGTCACGCAGTACGTGGGTATCGGCGGAGTCGGCCTTGATGGAGCGATGTTGCCGTTGGGTGATCCGCGTGCGGGTTGCTTCCGGTACGACACGCCAACACCGTTTTCCGCCATCACGGACGGCCTGAGTCAAAGCATCCTGTTCGGGGAAGTCTCGCAGAATCTGGGTCCGTGGATTCAGGGCGGCCCGAGTACGGTGCGAGCCTTGGACACGGCACCGGATGCCAGACGCCCGATTGGACCGGGTGGGCAATTCGGCGGCAATCACGTCGGCGGCGGGCTGTTCGCTTATGCGGATCATTCCGTGCGGTTGCTCACGGAACGAACCAACCCCACGGTGCTGGCCACAATGTTCACGATCGCCGGCGGCAGCGGGGACACATTGCCCGGAGAGTAGCCCGCTGAACCGTCGCTCACTCTGTTTGTGTGCTAGTCTTTCGTCAAGCCATGAACTGATTGGCACGGCGTAGACATGTGACGGGTGGAGCAACCGATGAGCAAGCGCATTCTGGGTATCTTGGTGCTAATCGGAATCGTCGGCGGTGCGGTGGCCGGGAGCAAGAAGACTGATCCGGACATCCTCGCCAATGTCGGTGCCGTCGTCGGCCAGAAAGTGAAAAGTTCGTTGCCCGATCGCTCCAAAGTCGCCGCCCCTTTGACCGCGTTCAAACTCAGCGATCGCTTCCCCATTGAAGAACAAGTTCGGGTGCGAATTCAGTGCGACAAATCCATGAACGGCGCCACGGTCGAAGTCGCTTCCGGTGCCACTGCCGGTGAAGTGAAGCTACGCGGCATTGTGACTACGGTGGCGTTGCAAAAGCGAGCCGTGGAGATTGCGGAAGGCACCGTCGGGGTGGAGAAGGTGATTAACGAAATCGCGGTACCGGAGTGAACACCATTCAGAAAGCCCAGGAACGATCGTTCCTGGGCTTTCTTCGGGTTTATTGCTGGTTGTACTTGCGCTCCAGTGCCAGCCGCATCCGAAACGAAATCCCAATTCCGGGGAAGACCAAGCGACACAATCTTCGCAGCGCCTGGGATTCGAGCAAGGCGCGAAAGCCGTCGTCGCCGATGGGGTTGTGGCTCAGGTCTAGCACATTGAGGCGCGACAATCGTTGGGAGCGGGCGAGGCGTTCGAGACCGGCATCGGTGATGTTGTTTCCAGTTAATCGCAGCAGTCGTAAACCCATCACGACCGGCGACAACGCCAATACTTCGACGCCTTCATCGCCGAGATCGTTGTAACTCAAATCCAGTTCGCGGACCCCTGCAGTTGTTAAATCTCCCAATAGCACCCGCAGCGCGGCGGCGGTCAGGTTGTTCCCCGCCAAGTCGAGATTGCCGACGCGCAGTAGTGCTGACGGGCGATCCACGGTGAACAATCGCGGTACGCCGAGGCGGTTGCCGGCCAAGCCTAAACGATCCAACAGTGGCAGCGTGGCTGAGTTCGCAATCGCCGTCGCGCCGACCGCACCGATGGCGTTGCCACCGAGTTCGAGTCGCCGTAACTGACCAAAGCGCAGGGCTTGCCCCAGAACGCGGCCGCTGGCTTCAGTCAGTTCATTTTCGCAAAAGTCTACTTCTTCGAGTTGCACCAATGACGCGGCTGCCGCAAGCCGTTCGATCCCCGCATCGCCAATGTGATTTCGCCCGATCCGCAGCACCTTGAGGTTGCCCAAGTGCGGTGAATCCCCGATCGCACGGGCGAGGTTTTCCCGCAAGTGCTGGCCGTAAATGGTCAGGCCGTTGAGTTTCGACAACTGGGGAGAAACCATCACGGCGGTTAAGTGACTGGCTGCATCCAGTAAGTGCAAATGGCGAATCGGACCCGCTGCGAAGAGCTGATCCGGGTGAGCCAGGAATTGCCGCGCTGTCACCTTCACTTCATCGACGAAGCCGCGCCGAAACACCGGGCCGGTCGCCAAGCCGCGAAACGGCTGCGCCCACAAGTCCGCGTACCGGCTTAGTAAATCGCCTTCGATCCGGAGCAGTTCCGAACTTCGCGGGTCGTACTCGGGTAACCGGGCCAGTGCAACCTGCACCCGGATGAACTCGCCACGCGGGTCGCCGATTTCATCGAGCCAGTCCGCAAAAATCAGCCGCGGCCCGTCGTCATCCGGAACCTCCCGAATGCGGACCAAAAAACCCTCCGCATCGGCGTGCATGGCTGGCCCTCAGGTTTTCAGGAAATTCGTCATCAGCAAAAATAGCACATCCCTTGCAACTTCACTGATTTTACCGCGATTCCGCCAAGTCCTGTGGCGAGTCTGCCGATAGTACGAGGTGTAGCGATTCATCATGCGAGGTTTTCCGAATGCGCTGCGGGGTGTGGTTCCTGTTGCTGGCGTGTTCGCCGAGTTTGGCCGGGTGCCGTAGCACGTGTCCGCAGCCGGTCGTGATCCCGGCTTCGCCGGTGTTGCCAGTCGTCGAACGCAAACTCAGTCCGCCGGATGTCTCGAAGCTCGCCGCTACTGCCCCCTTGGTCGCTAGCGAGCCGTATCACCGGCTGACGGCGGACGAGTGTCAGTCGCTGGCCTGTTGTCACTCGACGGTTGCGAATCTCATCGACGTGACGGCCCAGGGTTCACCTCGGCACTCGATCACCACGGCGAAGGCGTCCGTCGAGAATCTCCGGCAGATGACGGCAACCTATCTCAGTCTCGAAGCGCGGAACCGGACTGCGGGCGCGGCGTTGGAGTTGTATTACCGGCTGCTAGAAGCGGAATTGCTGGCCGATGTCCTGACGAAAAGTCTTGCGGAAGTGGAGGCCGTTGTGTTGGCAACGGACAAGCTTCGTGCCAACGGTTTCAAGGACGGACCCGAGTTCTTGACGCTGCGGAAACAACAAATCGAACTGCGGACTGATCACGTCCGCTTGCAAGCCGGCATTCGCAAACTGAACACGGAATTGAAGAGCCTGTTGGCACTCGACGCGACCCCAGGGTTGTTACTGCCTGTCGATGTCATCCAAGTGTCAGCGGAACCGTTGAACGCCACCCAGGCGGTGCAAACCGGGTTGCGAACGCGCGCCGATTTGCAACTGCTACACAACTTGTTGGCCTGTTTGAACCCGTCCACCGCTGCTGCGATCCAGAACACGTTAGCGGGCCTTGTGCCGCCACTCGGTGCCATTACCGTAGTGTCGAACACGGTTGCACCAGGGTTGCACACGCTATTCCCCGGCTTGACGAACTCGAATGAAAATGGGGTGCGAACGCAACTTCAAACACTATTAAGTACCCGCGAACGGGAAGTAGCGAAGGACATCACGGCCAGTGTCGAAGAGTGGAACAGTCAACGGGAACTTGTCGCACTCGGTAGCCAACATGTGAAGATTGAACGGGGTCATCTCGAAGAATTGCAGATCAAGCAACGCAACGGCTTGCCGGTCGAGACCGAACTCAGCAAAGCTCGCCTCGACATACTGAAAGCCGAGAGCGACCAAATCCGCGACGCGATCAAGTGGAAACAAGCCGATGTCAAAACGCGGCAATTGATGGGTGTGTTGTGCGTGTCACAACACGAGTTCTGTGAGACCTCCCGTCAATCGCGTTAGCTCACCATTCTCAACAAACTGACTGCTACCGGGTAGGCGTTACGACCATCTCCCCGAACGCCTCACGTGTCGTCCACACGACGCAGTGTTCACGGGCATTTTTGCGGCAAATTGTTCGGATTGTGACCGCGATTAAAAACGTGTTCTAGCTTTTATTGTGCTCGCCTTGGACTACTGCACCCCCTCATTTTTCAGGACTCACCGTGTCATTTTGTGATCGGATTAAGGACGCGATCGCGATCGCGCGATCGCGCGATCGCACGTTGCCGTCGAAGCGACGCCGATTGCCCAGGCGATTGTCAACGGCGACGTGACCCGCGCCAACTACACGCTGTTGCTGACCCAGCTTGCTGGGGTCCACGCGGACTTTGAGCGCCACGCGAGTTTGCTGCGGAACTACTTCGACGACGGCACGGTTGCGGCGGTATTCCGAACCGCTGCCATTCGTTCGGACCTCACGATTCTTGCCGAACCACAGCCGCTGCCGGCGTGTTCGCCCGGTGACGATCTGGGCGACAAGTTGGATTCTTGGACGCAATCGTCGCCGTGGATGGTGCTCGGAACGGCGTACATCTTGGAAGGCTCCCGGATGGGTTCGATGTTCCTGGTGCGGGCACTGGCGAAAGCGTTTGCCGTGCCGATGGAGCCGGGTCACGGGTTGGACTATCACCTGGCCGGTCTCGCCACCCGCAGACAAGATTGGACGCGGTTTCGAGGCCACTTGGACAGTTTGCCGCTGACCGAAAGTCAGCGAAATGACGTGCTGTTTGCCGCAATTGAAACCATGAAATCCCTGCACAACATCTACGAAGCGATCCCGACGGGACAGCTTGTGACCGTTTGAACTGACTCACCGATCGCCGTGCTTCGGCACAGTTTTCTACCACCGACACACACGAGTTGACGAGGAATTATTATGAGGCTCGGCTTGCGCGGTCGCCTGTTGTTGGCATGTGTCACGCCGTGTGTCGTGGTGGCGATCATCGCTGCGATCCCGTTACCGCCGTAGTTCGTTGCCGCCGTCGCTACAACCGCGGTGTTGGTCGTCGCCGGGTCGGTGTACACGCTGACGATGCCGTTTGAACGACTCCGCCTGGGGGCGAGCGAATTGCTCCGCCAAACCGGCGTGGAGACCGAGGCGGCAAACCCCGGCGATGGAACCGGCGAAGTCTCCCACGCCATCGGGGCGTTACTCGATCGCCTGACCGCAGTCAAACAACAACTGAAGTCGCATGATTCGCAATTCGACGAGACACTGCGGGTCATCACAACAGTTTTCACGACGACGGCCAACGATTGGCGGACGACGCCCAAGGCAATGCCCGTCACCTCGCCGTGGCCGGAGCGGTCGTCCCAGTTGGCCGTGGCGTATGCCAAGTTTCACGAAGCAACAGCCGTGCTCGGACAACGGGCGGCGGTGTTCCAATCGCTCGTTCACAACCTGCCACAGCCGGTGCTGATCTTCGACACGAACAACGTGCTCCAGCTCATGAATTTGTCGGCGGAGAAGATCTACACGCAATTCGCCGACCGCGCGCAACGCCACACGTTGGCCGATTTTTTCATGACCCCCGTCGTGAAGACCTACCACCACGACGCCGCGACCCCGATGACGCCCGACGAGTTGGTGACGTGGGTTGCGAAAAGTAACGGCGGCGACCGGGAAGCCGTCGCGGCCGTTCCGGGCGGGCGCGGGCTTCGGGTCAACGTCACGATTGCCACGAAGCTGGCGCGGCAGAGCCAAAAGTATGTCACGTTGATTCTTCGGGACGTCAGCGCCACGCAGAAAGCCGAATCGGAAGCGCGCCTGAACCAACGCCGCGTCCTCGGCCAGCGACTGTGTTCGTTGATGGACAATCAATCGAAACCCGCGCTCAACGTGATCCGGACCCAGGCGGGGTTACTGGCCCAGGCCGCGAAACAAGCCGGCGAACGCGATCGTTTCGTCCCCAAGGTGCAACGGCTGCTCGAAGAGTTGGGCCGGCAAGACGTGATCGTGGACCAACTCGGGTGGCTTGGTCGGTTAACGCAATCCTTTGATGCCGACCAAGATCACGACGAACTCCGGAATAAAGACGTCGTTAAGGCCGCCGTTGACCGGCTGGCGCCGAGTTATTCGGACCGCAACAACGCCGCCGAAATTCACGGCGAAGCGGGCTGGGTGATGGCGGACGCAGACTGGATGGGGGCGCTGTTCGTCGGCGCGCTCATGCACGCGAACCTCTCGACGGACCAAAACAAAGTCGCGGTCACGCTCAACCGCCGGTCGGTGGCTCACACGCACAGCGAGATGGTGGACGTCCGGATCCGGTACACCGGCGCGCCGCCCACGGACGACCTCCTCCAAGACATTCGGGAGCCGTTCCGCCGCCCCGACAGCCTAGTGTTTGACCCGGTAACGCCGGTCGGTTTCCCGCTCGGTCTCGCCGTGGCCCACCGGATTGTCACGATTAAATCGGGCGAACTTGAGTTTGAATCGGACGGCAAGAGCCAGACGATCCGCATCACACTCCCGACGCGGGATCTCGTGAAGCCCGTGGCGTCTCAACCGACGCCCGCAGTCAACAAAGTCGAGGCGGCCCCGCAGGAAGCGGAGATGTCGGACGCGCTCGGCAGTTGGGGAATGGGCGGCGGTGCCGCAGTAGCGACGGCGGCTGTGACGGCAATCGAACAACCGAAAGTGGCCGTGGACACGATGCAATTTGACCAAGAGCCGACACTGGTGGATGACAGCGTCGGGGCGTGGTTCGGCGGTCAATAAGGGTGCAGGTGGGTGTTCTTCATGAAGATCAGTTTCTTTCCGATCAACCGGGCCGCCGACGTGGAAGTGGGGGCGAACCTCCTTCAGACGCTGATGGCGAACGAGATTAAGGTACGGTCCGTGTGCCGGGGTCGGGGCATCTGCGCGACGTGCCAAGTGAACGTGAAGTGCGACGCCGGTGCGGTCTCACCCAAGACGCCGCAAGAGATGAAGACGCTGTCGCTGATCGTGGGCGCGACGCCGACGACGCGGCTTTCGTGCCAGTGCCGCATTCTCGGCGACGGCGTGATGATCGAGTTGCCAACGGGCTTGTTCATCGAAAGTCTGGAAGATTTGCTCGACTTGATCGGCGAAGAAGCGGTGACCGACTACCGCCACCCGGTCACGGGTGCGGTGATGATTCCGAAGCAAAAGATCATCACCCGCAGTCTGCTGCAGTTGTTCAAGAACGTGTCGGAAGACATTAACAAGGTCAACGCGACGTAACGACGTGTTCGCGGGGGCCACCACTGCCCGACGGCAGGTCACCAAAAATTAACAGCTCGCCGGAACACCGCAACCGTTCCCGGCGCCAGGAACTTTGTGCCACACTTGCGAAGGAACCCGACCGATGCCACGCCTTGAATCCGCCGCCCCGCCGGACGAATCGCCGGACAAGCCGTCCGTAAAAACCCTTCAAATGATCTGGAAAGAGGGGGCCGATTGGAAAGCCGTCGAACTCCTGAAGCGGCCCGCCATTGCGCAAGAAGTGCTCCGCCCGAGTATCGCGGTCGTTCCGGGCCTGCAACCGTTTGAACACAACTACTACACGACCGACGCCTTCTTCCGCCACGACCCCAAACGCGGCGTGCTGACCAACGTCTACGGGCAGCGGTGTATGCGGGTCTCCGAAGACTTCATGATCGCCATGCTCGGGGTGCTCGAGGACGAGGTCGGCCAGGGCGGCGCCCAGGAGATCATGTACAAGTGCGGCTACCAGTGGGGCCTAGAGGACATGCGGTCCTTCACCGCCCGCGCGCAAGCGGAGTTTGAAGTCGAACTCGAAAAGATGCGCGTCGACTTCCTGCTCGAAGAGTGGTGGTGGCCGTTGACGATCACGGGGTGGGGCACCTGGCGGTACGACTTCCGGCAGAAAGAAAAGGGCCTCCTGTACATCGAACTGTACGAGAGTGCCGTGGCCAAGAGCATCGGCGACATTGGCTCGGCGGTGTGCTACTTCTACGCGGGCATGTTCGCCGCCGTGTTTAGCGTGCTCTCCCGCAGGAACCTCGCCAGCGTGGAAATGCAGTGCTACTCGATGGGCGAAGACTACTGCAAGTTCGTGATCTCGGACTACGACAAGGTGGGCGCCGCCGGCTTCTGGCGCGGCCAAGGCGCCACGTCGAAAGACATCATGAAAAAACTGGCCGTCATGTGATGAACCCCGCACAAATTCGCAGAGATTCCGGCATGTCCAAGGTACGACGACAACCCTCGGGTGCGGTCTGGGCCGGCGCCCCCTGGGACGGTGTGGCCAAGCCGGTCGAGCACGTGCGGTTGCCGGCAACGGTGGCGTCACTCGTCCCGGCCGTTGACCAGAAGATGACATCCCTCCGCCGACTGGCGTTCGGTCGCTTACTGACCGCCGTGCCCTGGAGCGGTCAGCCGTCCACCCAGGTGCGCGTGGCGTTTGAGGTCCCGGCGGTTCCGATTGCACACCCCAATGAAGTTGTTACTTTTACCACCAACACTGTCCCTCAGGAGGCCACCGCGTGACCACGGAAGCCACGAGTTACGTTCGCCTCATCAACGGGTATTTTTCCCGGCCAGACTACTTCCACGCCGACGTGGAAAAAGGGACCATCCGCACGCCGACCGGGGTGCGAATTTGTGCCCTGACGGACGACTTTCTCCGCGGGTTCCGCTCGGCGGTACGGTTCGAGTGTGGCAAAGCCACCGACCGCGTTTTCAAGAAATGTGGCAAGCGGTGGGGGCTGTCGTTCGCCGAGCGGTTCGACCGCGAACTGATGGACCACTTCGGCGTGCCGGTCCAAGACATGAGTACCGGCATTATCGAGCGGTGTCTCGACGAGGCCTTCCGGTACCACGGGTGGGGCCGCCTCAAGTTGGACCTGTCGTCGTATGACCACGGCATTGTAGGCGTGACCGTCACCGACCCCGTGATGCCCGACGTGGTCGGCAAATCGGAAAAGCCGAGTGACGCCCTGTTCGCGGGCTTCCTGGCGGCGGTGATTTCCCACCACGCCAAGACCGAACTCGATTGCCAACAAACCGAATGCCCCACCCTGGGTGCGGACGCTTCCCGGTTCGTCATTAGCTTGCCGTCGCGGTTGGAAGACGTTGCAAAAATGGTGACCGACGGCCTCAGCCACGCGGCCATTCTCCGCCGGTTGAAGACCCAGATTGCGTGAGACTTGCGAGTAGTGTTGTTTTGGGACGATCGTGTCCACACCCCGAGAAAAGTTATGAACCCTTGGTTGACGCAACTGGCCCACACGACGAACGGGCGGCCGTTCACCGACGCCGAACTCGGTCGCATCGGCACCTACGTCGAGTTGCTTCCGGACCGGCTGACGGCGTTGAAGAAGCTCGAAGAGAGCCAAAAATGGCTGGTCCGCCACCTCGCCGATTACATCGCCCCGAAAGCGATCGAATGGGGGTTGCCGAAAGACCCGTTCAGCACGGACTTCGTCCAGTTCCTCGCCGCCCTCGGGTACGCCATGTTGTGCGACGACATGGCCCTGGTCGAACACAGCGTCGTCCAACCCTGTTGCGACCTGGCCGACGCCCTCGAAATCCCGCGTGAAGAAATCGCGTTGCTGTTCGAGACGACCTGGGAAGCCCTGAGTCCCCGGCTCGACCCCCGCTCCGCCGGGTTGCTGGATTGGTACTTTCAAAGTGCCGCAAACCAACTCCGTTCCCAAGTCCCTGTCGGGGTTTAATTGCAATGGCGACCATTACCGAACTCAGTCGATTCCGCGACCGCTATCCCACCGCGAGCGAGCGGGACCAGCTTTCCAGTTACGCCAGCAACATCGGCAGCCGCCTCCTGGCCGTCGAGGAAATGGGCCGCATCGAGGCGGACGTCATCGACGACATGATGACGCAAATGAAACGGCTTTACCCGAACATCCCGCGGTTTCACACCAACGGGTTCGAGAAAGGCTACCGGGACAACACGATCCTGTTGCAGTACATGACGAAGTGCATGTTACTGGACGACGTGCAATTCCTGGACGACCAAGTTTTGACCTGGGTGCGGACCCTGTTCAAGTCGTTCAACTTCACCCCGAAGTTCATGCGTGATAACTACACGACCCTGCGCGAAGCCGTCCGCCGCCGTGCCAAACCCCGCACCTTCGCACTGATGGAACCGTTCCTCAACCACACCATCGAATACCTCAGCGACATCCCCGAACCCGTCCGCCCGGAAGTGTAACCCGCACGCGGTTGGTCGGCACAACCAGCACCAACAGACCCCGCTTCGGTGCTTTGAAGTTGCGCTTTCGGAATACCCCGCAGGGGACGTTCTGTCAGCCCTGGCTGCAATGGCACTTCCTGAAGACGGGAGTTGTTTTTGTCACTTGGGTTCGCGTCGATCGGCCGCCCTGCGAGAGGACGGGGGACATTGAACCCGTCCTCTCGCAAGGCGACCATTGTAACGATTCCCAACACCCCCACGATCACACGCCTCTTCCAACGCATCGCCCGCCGCGCCGACACCCAACCTCTACGCGGGAACCCGAGCGGCCACGCCGTCAAAGTGGTGAACCGGGTGGCGGATCGGGTGAGTTTCACGGCGGCGAAGGACGCGATTGAGTCGTTCGCGGTGCGGTTGTCCGACCCCGTGAATCATACGCGGGCGTAGTTGGCGTTGTGACGAGTGATCGGCTCGCACGTGGTAGGCGACCGCCCCAACCACGCCGAACCGTGGGTGTTGAAACGGCGGCCAAAAGACGGCAAATCCGTGACAAAACCCCGCCAGCAATACCCGCGAATCACAAAACTAACCCCGTAAGAAAGTGCCATTGTGCCGTGGGCTGTAAGAACGTGCCTTTCAGGGCCGAATACCCGTAGCCATGTTGAGCCGAGAAATTTGCCAGACCCGTCTCTCTTAAAGTACGGTTTTGCTTCTGGCTGCCCGACGGGTATAAACTACCCCCGTAACTAGCGTGATGATGAATCCGGGTGAGTTCCCGTACAGTTTAAGAACACTCTCCTATGAAGCACCCACTCGTTCCCCATGCACGTGCCGACCGTTTCGCGTGGGCAAGCCTTGCTGCCGGTGCTGCCGTCGTGGTGTACTTACTCGCGGAGTATTGGGGCGCGAATCCGGGCTACGCGGATCGGTTCCTGATTCTGATTGGGGCGGGGTACGCGGCGCACTTGTTGGCACCGTACTGGAACATGTTAACTCTGCGCCCCCGTCCGGTAGTCGGCATTCCCGTGATGGTTATCGGGTTCGGGGCGTTTGCGATCGGGTGCTTTTTGTCGATGCAAATCGGCCCGCGACCGCTCTTACTCTGGTGGCTGGCGACCGCGATCATCACCACGGCGATCGGATTCATCCTGGCCCGTCTCGGGGTGGCGCGGTTGCGGGCGGCACTGTTTCCGTTGCTTTTCCCGCTGTTCGCCTTGCCAATTCCCTTGCGCGTGCTGAACCCCTTGCAAGACCACCTTCAAGAAATCACCACGAGCTTGTCGTTCACTAGCTTTTCAACACTTGGGTTCACTGTGCATCGGGAGGAGTTCGTGCTGGCGTTGCCCGGCGGGAAACTCCGGGTTGAGGAAGCGTGTAGCGGCGTCCGGTCGGTCACGGCGTTGACCGCCATCGCCGCGTTCGTCGCTTTTTGGCAAGGCTTCGGGCCGGTTCGCGGGGGCTTGCTGTTCCTGGTCTCAATCCCGGTCGTCGCGGCAGTGAACGTCGTGCGCGTCGTCCTGAGCGGGCTGATTCAAGAGTCGATCGGGTCGGAATACATCCGCGACGACTGGCACGAAGGGCTGGGGTTTATCATGATTTTCGTCGGCCTTGCTTTGATCCTGTTGCTGGCGAAGCTCCTCGGGCCGCGCGCGATTCCAGCGGAAGTCGCGGCTCCAGTTCCGTCCTCAGTTCCGTCCCCGATTTTGGAGACTCGGTCAGGCGGTTGGCTGCCGGCTGGGTTGCTCGGATTCGGCATCTTGTTAACCGGCGCGGGATTTTATCTGGGCCAAACGGTCGAGGAACAAGCCGCCGTCAACGCTCCGCTTGACGACTTCTCCCGAACCCTTCCGGGGTGGACGGGGATCCCCCTGCCGATACCGCCGGTGGTCACGGAATTGCTGGCCCCGGATGTTGCGATTCAACGTCAGTACACCAACAACGTTGGCCAAGATGTTTACGTCTGGGCGTTCTATTGGGGTGCCGGGTCGGTGATAAAGGGTTACCACCACCCCGATGTGTGTTGGGGGAACAAAGGCTTCCAAGCAACCTCGCAGTGGACCGAGCCGATTGCAGTCGGATCAACGGGAGCCATCCCCGTGACCGCACGCGAATTCCACCAGGGGCGGGAACGACAAATTGTTTTTTACTGGACACAAGAAGGGCGTCGAATCTGGACCGACGACGACGAGCGCGCCGCAGAACGGCAGATGCTCGCGTCGTCGTGGCACGGCCACAAGTGGGTCGGCGATTTGCTCGGCGTCAAAACCGAAAAAGTCGGCGCCCGACTTCAAGTCGTCGTGATTATTCCGGCTGTGGGAACCACAGCTCGCAAAGACGCGGCCGCCGTGACCCGGTTGATCGCCGAGGAACTGTACAGAACCTGCCCCTGGGCCACTCCGGAATAGCCGTAGGGTCAGTG
>JAYSXU010000481.1:0-4059 GCA_043716965.1 Fimbriiglobus sp. | reverse complement strand
ACGCAACAACACCCTCGGGCTGCCGCTCACGTCAATCTGGCTCTGCTACGACTTCGACGCGGTTCACGGCAGTGATCCCGACCACGCCCGCGATTGGCTCTACGCCGACGGTCACGTTGAGTAACTGATTCCCACCCCCATTCTTAAGGAAACGCTCATGACACTTTCCCTGCTGAAACCCCGACGCAGTTGGCTTTGGGCTGCGCTACTTCTGTTGCTACTGATGATCTCCACCGGGCTGTACGGTGCTAGAAAATCACACGCGCGGTTGGCGAAAGTGCAGACACTGCAAAAGGAACTCTTCAGCGACGCGAACAAATCGCTACCTGCGGAGGAGAAGAAACAGAAGTTCGACCATATGCGAACGGAGATGAAAAACCTGTCGCCCGACCAACGTACCGAACTTTTCGCCGCCGGCCAAAAGCAAGCGAAAGAACGGATGGATCACTATTTTGCGATGCCCATGAAAGAGAAGCAGAAGTTCCTCGACGACGAAATCAACCGCATCGAGCAACAGAAAAAACAAGCGACGGCGAACGGCTTCAGCGGGCAACCGGGGTTCGGACCGCGACCGGGTGGCACCGGTCCCGGTAGCACGAAAGGGCCGGGTGGGACGACTCGCACGCCGGAAGAAATTGAAAAGCGTCGCAAGGAAATGCTGAGTCATACCACGCCGGAACAGCGCGCGACGCGGGACCAAATGCGGGCACAATCGGAGAAGTTCCGCACGGACTTGAACCACCGTCTCCAACAACGCGGGTTGCCACAGTTGCCCAGCGGCGGACGAAGTGGACCGCGTGGGTAACGTGGTCCCTCATTTTCACCACGAATCGCACGAATCCGACGAATAACAGCGTGTCAATCGAGTGGCAGCCAAACACCGATGGCGTGTTCATTTCGACGAGCCATCAGAACCTCGATCTTGATTTCATTCGTCGGATTCGTGCGATTCGTGGTTCAACACATGCGTTGCTGGCGTTTCGGTTTTGCTAGCTCGTCGGCGAGCTTGCGTTGTGAGGAACTGACCGGGTAATCCTTCAATTCTTCGGGGGTCACCCAACGGGCTTCGGGGTAAAATTGCGACTGAAAACTTCCGCCGTCCACCGTGGCTCCCAGGCAAACTAGCGTGATGGCGAATCTGGTCACGCCGTGGCGGATGGTCATCAACTCCGGACCGGGGCTAACAGTAATGCCGGTCAGTTCCGTCGCGATGCGGGTGGCTGCGGATTCGATCTTTTCGCCGGGGTGCGTTTCGCCGCGCGGGATTTCCCACATGTTCGCCCACCGTTTCGCATCATTGGGGCGACGGCACAACAACACACGATCGCCGTCCCGGATGACGATGCCGACTTCGCGGACCTCCACAATGGTTTTCGGTTTCGGCTTCGGTGGGATTGTGGATTGTGTGCCGAGTCGGTTCGCTTCACACCATTTTGCGACCGGGCAGAGTGCGCACTTCGGTTCCACTGGTGTGCAAATCAGCGCGCCGAGTTCCATCACGGCCTGGTTGAAATCGCCGACCCGTTTGGCGGGTAGCACCTGCTCTGCCGCCTGCCAGACCCATTTTTTGCCGTCACCCTCACGGGGGTCTAGCTGACTTCCGAACCATCGACTCAGCACCCGCAGGCTGTTCGCTTCGACGATCGGCAACTTGGCGTCGAACGCCTGAGACAACACCGCGCCGAGAATGTATCGCCCCACGCCGGGCAACTCCGCCCACACAGCCGGGTCGTTGGGTAGTGCATCGGGGTACTCGGCACTCAGCCGTTTCGCGGCTTGATGTAGATGACGGGCGCGACGGTAATAGCCCAGTCCTTGCCACAACTTCAACACGTCTTGTTCGTCCGCTTCGGCCAAGGTGTGAACCGTGGGAAACGCAGTCAGAAAGCGATCAAAATAGGCGACGACAGCGGTCACCGTGGTTTGCTGTAACATCACTTCGCTGACCCAAATGGAATAGGGGTCGCGGTTGAGACGCCACGGCAGCGGTCGGTGCGATTTGTCGAACCAATTCAGCAGCGCGCGGCGGATCGCCGGGAGCGTCTGCGTGGTCCAACTTGTCGGCAGACCGAACTCGCTCACCGGGAACTCCGTATCAGGATGCAGTATCCACTCCAGAAATGACGGAGGCTCTCGACAGTTGCCAAGAGCCTCCGCAGAGAGTGCGACTTCACGTGAGACCGTTACCGGGGTCGTTTGGTGTACCGGGAAAGCAGGTCGCGCGCCGCCGACGAGGAGTCCGCTTGCGACGGAATTTTATTCTTGTCTTCCGGCTTGGGGGGAATCGGGTTGCCTTGCGCATCCAGCGCCGGCATCTGCATCACGGTGCTGCCTTCGGGGACTAGGGGATCAACGCCGTCCTCTTCATCGCCCATGCCGAGGAGCATCGCGGCAATGTGGTCCGGGTCGTCATCGGAAACGGGAGCTTTCGATGCCGCAGGCTTGTCTTTTTTGATGGCACTGACGGGGATCGTTGCCGAGCCGGATTTCTTCGCCTCGGCAGGGACAGGTCGTTGGCCGGCAGCCGGTGTTGAAGTGAGTGCCTTCAGAGCCGGACTCACAGCGGTCTGGGCGTCAGGCGCGGCGGCGGTATCCGTCTTCGATAGACCTGTGATCTTGACGATAAAGTCTAACGGGCCGACTTTGAGGCGGTCGTCCGGATTGACGACACAGTCGCCATCAACTTGTCGGTCGTTCAAATGGGTGCCGTTGGTGCTACCCAGATCCCGAACATAGACTTTGCCTTCTCGGACGAAGATGGCACAATGTTTTTTGCTGATCGCCGGGCTGGCGGGTCGAAGATGACAACCTTCATCCCGGCCAATGATAAACTGGGTGCCGGGGACGACGATTTCCCGCCCCTCGTTGGCACCAGATGCCACGACTAAGGTTATTTTCATGGATGCGAGCGCCTCCGGACGCAGGTTGCCACTTTCTACAAAAGTGAGAAAGTGAACTGGTCCACTACACGGAAACAAAGCCAGCGGTTGTCACCATGCCACAGACTACGAGTCGGAAAAGTGGCCGCCAAGCGATCAGTCGGTGCTGCCAATTTGCGACGATTGGCAGCGATTGTTTTTGACCAAATGTTACCGGGCGACGTACTTCAATTCTACACAAATGAGCATCCCTTATGCAACGCCCCTGTTCAAATCTTTCCGGTATCCGTCACCAACGCTGGGCAGTTCGAGCCTGTCGGGTGTTGTCAGTCGCGCTACTTTTGCCACTCACCGGATGCCCCAGCGGGACACCGCCCACCGCACCCAGTGTGCCAACCAAGCCGTATGCCAGTGTCAAACTCGTCGTGGTCTGTTCAGACCCGCACTTTGTGCGCCAATTGACCGACCGCTCATCCAGTTGGGCGGGGAAAACGGGCGCTTCAGTGCGAATCGAATCAGGGCGAGTCGAGTCGAAGCCACCCCAAGCCGATCTGATCGTGGTCCACGCCAATGAGCTTGGCAGTCTTGCGGTCAAAGGCGAACTCGTTGCTGTGCCGGCTTCCCTGAAAGCGAATAACCATCCTCTCCAGCGCGCCCGCATTGTGGAAATCTACCGCGACACGTTACCTGCTTGGGGAAGCGATGTCCAGGGCCTTCCCCTTTTCGGCGACGGATTTCTCGTCGTCTATCGCGCCGACCGCTTCGCCGAGGAAAAACATCGTACTGGGTTCAACAAAAAGTACAGCCGCACGCTCGACGCGCCCACGACCTGGGAAGACACCGCCGAGATCGCCACGTACTTCGCGGAAGCCGATGGCAAACCGAGTCTGCCGCCGTTACCGAACCAACCGGATCGGCTCTTGACGCAGTTCCATCAGATCGCCGCGTGCTACGACCGCAAAGCACGTTCGGAATCGAACACGAACCAGAAGCAGGATGACGGATCGGCCCAAACGCCAGCCTTTCAATTTCAAAGTGGGACGTGGCAACCCCGGATCGACAGCCCGAGTTTCAAGGCGGCGGCGGCGTGGTTGAACCAAACCCACGCCTTGCGAATGCCGTCCAAACCCAGCGAAGTCGATAACCCCGTCGCGGCGATTGACACAGGTTCAGCGGTGAT
>JAYSXU010000049.1:0-2164 GCA_043716965.1 Fimbriiglobus sp. | reverse complement strand
TTCCGCAGCCGCATTCGTCAGGTGGCGTCCGGGCGGTTCGGTGTGGATGCGGAGTACCTCATCAACGCGGACGAGTTGCAAATCAAGATGGCCCAAGGTGCGAAGCCCGGTGAGGGCGGGCAACTGATGGGCAAAAAGGTGACCGCCGAGATCGCTGAAATTCGCTTCGCCAAACCGGGCACCGACCTGATTTCGCCGCCACCGCACCATGATATTTATTCGATCGAAGACCTCGCCCAACTGATTTACGACTTGAAAGCTGTGAACCCCGGCAAGCCAGTTTCCGTGAAGCTCGTGGCGGTGGACAACATCGGCACGATCGCCGTCGGCGTAGCCAAAGCCGGCGCGGACATCATCGAAATCGACGGCATCGACGGCGGCACCGGGGCGGCGATGGTCTCGTCGAAAGAACACGCCGGGCTGCCCAGTGAAATGGGGCTGGCGGAAGCGCACCAAGCCCTCGTGACTAACGGCATCCGAAAAACCGTCAAGCTGCGCGTCGGTGGCGGCATCAAAAACGGTTACGACGTGGTGAAGTATTCGCTGTTCGGCGCCGACCAGTTCAGCTTCGGCCAAGGGCTGATGGTGTCGGTCGGTTGCATCGTGTGCAAGTCATGCCACATCCCGAACTGCCCGACGGGGATCACCGGGTCGCCGGAAATCTTCAAGGGTCATCCGGAACATACGAAGGCGTACTTGTTTGCCGTGGCCGACGAAGTCCGGCAGATCATCGCGGGGATGGGCTACAAGCACATTTCCGAACTAACAGGTCGCAGCGACCTGTTAGAAAAACGCACCGACGTGAAGGGGCGGATCAAAACCATCAACGTGTCGCGGTTCATCCGCCCGGACATGGCGATGTCGGAGTTGGACAAGAACTTCCCGCAAGTTGCCGGGCAAACCGGCATTTGCGCCGTGCCGGGTACGACGCTGAACGAGAAGATTTTCGCGGCCGCCCACGACGCGATTGACGCGGGGCAAAACGCCTCGCTGTTGTTCCGCATCCGCAACAGTGATCGCGCCGTCGGGGCCACCATCGCCGGACAAATTGGCAAGCTGTACGGCCGCGAAGGGATGCCGAACGCCAAGAAGATTCACGTTCGCTTTGAGGGCGAAGCGGGCCAGAGCTTCGGGGCGTGGTGCCTGGACGGCATGGACTTGGAACTCCAAGGCTTCGCCCAAGACGGCGTAGCCAAGGGCATCGCTGGTGGCACAGTCGTGGTCACGCTGGATTACGGCACGTCCGACTACGGCGGTGAAATCCAGAGCATCGCCGGTAACAACATCGCTTACGGTGCAACGGGTGGTCACATTTTCATCGGCGGGCGCGCGGGTCACCGACTCGGGATTCGCAACTCCGGGGCGACGATCGTCGCGGAGGCTGCCGGGAAGTATGCGTGCGAATACATGACCCGTGGCCGCGTCTTGATACTCGGGCCGATCGAAAACGAGATCGGTTCGGGCATGACAGGCGGCGAACTCTTCGTGTTCGATCCGAAGGGCGAAGCCCCCGCCAAGCTCCACTCCCGCAGTGTGGCGATCGTTGACAGCACCTACGTCGATTACGAGTGGATTCACCCGCTCATCGTGAAGTACCATACCCGCACCGGGAGTCGCCAAGCCGAGTACATCCTGAAAAACTGGGCCGACCTCCGTCGCGGCCGCCGGCTGCGGAAAATCCTCCCGCTCGCCGTCGCCCGCGCGATGGAAGACTTCAAAACCGTCGGCACCAACGCGGGGTAGACCGTCAAAAAACCGCATAACGTGTGGAGGTCGTATGGTCCAACCAAGCATCGAAGAGCACCCACCTATTGCAATTCGGCTACGGTCTGAAACCGAACTGAAGCTTCGGGAACGGGCTATGAATTTCGGGATGACGCTCGAATCGTTCATTGAGGGAATTGCAGAACGGGAAGCCGAGACGAACGAACCAAATGAAATGATTGCCAGAGCGGTGACCCGAATTCAGAGTCGGACGCCGGAACAGCTTCTCGCCGACCGGGATCGTATCCTTGGACTCACCCCGCCCCCGCGGCTAATCCCGGAAGGCAAAACGCTGTTTGATGTCGTGCAAGGAACTTGGCCGGGTGACGAGTAGGACGAAGAGATTCGAGCAGCATTGGAGAGACTGTCCTGATGACGCCAGTTGTCCCCTACCTGCTGG
>JAYSXU010000480.1:0-4061 GCA_043716965.1 Fimbriiglobus sp. | reverse complement strand
CAACTTGCTCCCGGTGCTGACGGCTTACGAGAACGTCGAACTCCCGCTGTTGCTGCTGCCGCTATCTTCGGCACAACGCCGTAAACAAGTTGAAAACGCCCTGGGGCTTGTGAGCCTGAGCGATCGCATGACCCACCGCCCCGGTCAACTGTCCGGCGGTCAGTGTCAACGGGTTGGCATTGCTCGGGCCATCGTGACGGACCCCACCATTATCGTTGCGGACGAACCGACCGGGGCGCTTGATGCGACTTCCGCCGACACGGCGTTGGAACTGTTGAACGTGCTGCGGGCCGAGTTGCACAAGACCATCATCATGGTGACGCACGACCCCGCCGCCGCCGCGAACCGCGCCCAGCGAATCGTACACCTGGACAAAGGCCGTCTCGCCCCAGCAGAACGACGGCACATGACCGGCATCTCCTCGCAATCGACCACCGACACGACTGTACTCGCCGCATCCAATCCGGAGGCTCACCGATGAACGACATGAGTTCAATGGCCGCCGGGTTCATGCAACCCCCCGACCCGTCGTTAATGGAAATGGCCATCTACGGCATCGTCGGCATGGTCGGCGTGTTGTTGCTGCTGACACTCATGGCGATTGCCACTCTTCCGGCTTTTTTTGCCGCACTAGTCGGTCTCGAAGTTGTCTTGCGTATCGTACAAAACTTCCCGGATCCAATTGGCAAACTCAGCAAGCTCGCCGGGTTGGTGTTCCGCAGTCTCCGGCGAAACTTACTACGAACCGCACTCACCTATATCGCCTTGTTCGTCCTCACCGGGATGCTGACTTTCATCTACGGCATCGTGGTCTTCCTGGGGAACCTCACAGCCGTTACAGATAAGGAACAACTCGTTATCGTGACTGAAAAGTTTGCCATCCCCAGCCAGATGCCGCCGGGGTATGGGAACCAATTAAAAGGGGTGATCGAGACCAAGTTGGCTCCGCAATATCGTCCGATCGACTTGGAAAAGAACTTCATGACCTGGAGTTTCGTCGGCGCCAGCTTGGACCCGACCAAGTTTACACAAGAAAACAACTTGTTCTTCTTCTGCCTGGACCCCAACGCCATCAGCAACGGGATGATGAAAGAGCAAGGGCTGAACAAGGAAGACCTGGGTGACGAAACCTGGAAAAAAATGTTGGCGGTGGTCGAATTGGTGAAGCAGGACAAGCGGAACATCGTGATCGGCGAAGACCGACTGAAGCTCATCAACAAGAAAGTGGGCGACGAGGTCAAGTTCTTCAGTACCAACTACAAGGAGATTGAGTTCGAGTGCCGCATTGTCGGGGCGTTCCCGTCCGGCAGTCGGTTGGCCAACGGCGCGGCACTGCGGTACGACTACTTACTAGCCAAACTCGATGATTATAAAGCCCGCAAGGGCACGGCCCACCCGGTCGCCGACCGCTGCTTGAACGTAGTGTGGTTACGGATGCCGGACAAGGCGTCCTACGAGGCACTCGCGGAGATCGTCAACCAACCCGGCACGTTCGGCTCCCCGGCGGTGAAGATGGAAACGTTCAGCGCGTTCGCCAGCTCCATCCTCGAACCGTTCAAGGACATCTTCTGGGGGATGAAGTACATCATCATGCCCGCCATTGTGGTCATCATGTGCCTGGTCATCGGCATCACGATCACCATCGGCGTCCGGGAGCGGTGGACCGAAATGGCCGTGCTGAAAGTCCTCGGCTTCCAGCCGTGGATGGTGATGGCGATGATCGTGTCCGAGTCCGTGTTGATCGGCCTGTTCGGCGGAATGCTCAGCACGTGGAGCGTGTACTTCCTGCCGGTGGTGATTCGCAGCGTCACCAAAACGATAGGCATCAAGTTCGCCTTCTTCGACACATTCAACTCGCCGATTGAAATCGTGATCTACGGCCCGTTGCTCGGCATAGCAGTCGGCATCATTGGCGCGGCGATGCCGAGTTGGAACGCCCGCAAAGTGAAAGTGTCCGAAGTGTTCGCACAGGTGGCGTAACCAAAATCTTGCAACCACGAATTACACGAATCGGACGAATGAAATCGAACCCGTCAATACGTATTCATTGTTTGATTTCCGGCTTTGTTTCGTTTAATTCGTTTTATTCGTGGTGAACTTTCTGAGCTAACAGTAGAGGGTATCAATGTCCAGGCTCTCCGAAATTGCGGGCTACGTGTGGCGGGGGTTGGGGAAACCCGTCAACCTCTTCATCACGGTCGTTGCTTGCGGGCTGTCGCTGTTACCGCTGTCGGCGCTGTTGATGATTTACCCGGCGCTGGTGCCGCAAGAATCCGTGCTGTCGGACGCCGTGGGGCGGCAGTCGTGGCTACGCCGAACTCTGCAACGCGCCTTCGCACTGATCGCGGGGTTCGTGGTGCTGGTCGCGTTGCTCGCCTTCGCGGTGGAGGTGGTGACTCGGTTGCCACTGGCAGAGACCGGGCACTTCGCCGTGGTTGCCCGCACGATGCTGCCTGCCGTGAGTAGTTTCATGGGCCAGACGGAACGGGAACAAAAAGAAGCCGTCAGCAAGATGCCGCCCGAATTGCAGAAGTGGGTCACCACGCCGCTGTGGGAAAAGCTCCCGCCCGCGATGGTGCAACACTGGCCGTTCGTGATCCTGGCGATTTACGCCTTGGACATCGTGCTACTTCTGCTCATCGGCAAAGTGCCGCTCGTGTACAACCTGCGCAACGTGCGGGTGCGGTGGAAAACCAACGCCATGACGGCGGTGGCTTTCATGGCGGTGATCGCCCTGCTCACGTTCTTGTTGGCCTTCGTCAACGGGATGAACAACCTGACCGAAAACAGCGGCGTGCCGGGGAACGTCTTCGTGCTGTCCGATGGGTCCACGGACGAAATCTTCAGCAACCTCGGCTACGGCGATCTCGACAACGTGGAACGCGCGAAGGTCGATCTCGATATGAAAGACCGTCCGTTGCGCACACCCATCGCGGTGAAGCAGACCGAGCGCAACGGCAAGTCACGCTTCCTGGCGAGCCGGGAGACGTATTACAGCATCAACCAAGTCGTGCAAAACAGCGTCCCGCCCCGCCGCCGGTTCGTGCAACTCCGCACGGTCGAAGACCCGTACATTGCGGGCGAAGTTCACAACATCGAACTGTACCCTGGCGGCAAGTGGTTCAACGAAAGCGGCGTCGATGACCAGAGTCGGATTCAGTGCGTGCTGGGCGAAGGCATCGCCGGAACCATCGGCGCAGACTACGGCAAGAAACGACTGGAAACGGGTGACGTTTTTGTCATGGGCGAGATGGAGTGGCTCGTGACCGGGATCATGAAATCGACGGGAACGACCTTCGGTTCCGAGATTTGGGCACGCCGATTTAGCCGCATCTACAAGCCGTTCGGCAAGGACAAATACACCACCTTGGTGATGCGCACCGATGCCGATACCAAGGAGGCAGCCCGGTCGTTCGCCTACCACTTGAACACGCGATACACGCAACAAAAGTTGAAAGCCTTCGCCGAACCGGACTATTACGCCGAACTGACGAAGACCAACAACACGTTCCTCGCGGCCATCGTCGTGGTGTGCGTGGTGATGGCCATCGGCGGCGTGTTCGGGATGATGACGACGATGTTCGCCAGCATCGCCCAGCGCATCCGGGACATCGGCGTACTCCGGCTTCTCGGCTTCAAACGGTGGCAAGTGATGGTGTCGTTCATGCTCGAATCGCTGATGATCGCGCTTATCGGCGGCGCCGCCGGGTGCCTCGTGGCGTATCTGCTGGCCGACGGGAAATCATCCGTCAGCACGCTCTCTAGTGGCGGTGGCGGGCCGGGCGGCAAGAGTGTCGCGCTCACCCTGAACGTCGATTCGCAAGTCGCCGCCGTCGGGATGCTGTTCACACTGGTGATGGGTCGCATCGGCGGGCTAGTCCCCGCGCTGTCCGCGATGCGCATGAAGATTTTGGACTCGCTGAAGTAGAATCACCCGATTTGCGGCGAACGGCGCGACGTCAGTCCGCCGGTGTTGACGCCCGAGCACACTGGCGGCGGCAGGGCACACCGGCGGCGCCCGAGCACACCGGCGACGGCAGGGCACACCGGCGGACTGATGT